>JAUPLZ010000073.1 GCA_030836705.1 Campylobacterota bacterium | reverse complement strand
TATATTTTGCGCACGAATTGTAGCATAAAAATAAAAATGATTAATTACAATTGCTATTTGTTTAGTTCGTTTAGCTCTTTATTTGATAAAGAGTAACATCTAGTTAGTATTTCTGATAGTTCTGATTCTTTTAAGTTGATTTTTTTTAGCAACTTTCTTACTTTTTCTATATCACCTTCTTCGATAATAAGAACAATTTTTAAGAACTTGCCCAATGTTCCTTCTTTTTTTAAAACCGCATCTTTTATTATTTGATGAAAGTTTATTTCACTAAATATTTCTTCAAAAGCCGTTTGCATAATAGCATCAAAAAGACTTATGAGTCCAACCAAATATGCTTTTTCTATTATTTTTTGTTCTTGGTTGTATTTGGATGCTAGCATAGTCATAATTTCTGCTCTTGAAATAGCGGTTTCTAATAATACAGAAAAGCAACAACTCTTTTTTGATGTAGAGTACATGCAAAGCATAAGCCACTTCATCAGCGGTTTTCTGCCTAAAATATTTAAAGCTTGGGGAATTGAGCAGATATCTTTTTTGGTAAAAAAACTCGAAGAATTCATATATTTAAAAAGATTCATACATATGTCGGGGTTTTTTTTAAACTCTTCTATAATCTCTTTGGTTTCCGCATCTTGTTCTATTTTTTGTATGATATTCATTATTAAAGAAGAGGAGGGGTCTAGTTTTTTGTTTTTTAAAACTTGCGGTTTTGCGAAAAAATACCCTTGGAAATATCTAAACCCAAGCTCTTTGCATTTTATAAAAACTGTTTCGTCTTCAACTTTTTCAGCCAAAAATTCTATTTTGTTGTTGAATTGCGATAGTTTTTCGTATATCTCTTCCATGTTTTGTATTTTTAGCATATCGATTTTTATGATAGAGATATACTCAAGTATCGGCTTGAAGTTTTTTAGCTGTTTTTCACATAGCGTTATATCGTCAAGAACAAAAATATATCCCAATTCTTTTAGCTCTTTAACTCTTTTTACAAAAGCTTCATCAACAATTACGGTCTCAAGTATTTCTAGCATAAAATTTTCAGCAGGAACCGTTTCTATTGCGGGGTCGTGAATAAAGTGTTGATCGATATTTATAAAGGCTCTGCTTTCGCCCACTAGATTTTTTAGACCGAATGAATTAAAAGTATTTGTAAGAACCTTTGATGTTGCGTAGCGGTCGCCTATAAAGCAGGCAACATTTTCATCAGAATCCCTAAATAACAACTCATAACCGAAAATATTTTTATTTAAATCCAGTATTGGTTGGCGACCTATAAATGATATCTGAACCACAAAAATCCTTTGCTCATATGTTTTCTACGATTACAAACTCTTCATTGTCTATTTCTTCTATTTGAATTGCTCCGTGTAAAATTAACAAAGGCAAGTCAAGCTTTATTTTTTTATTTTTAAAACTAAGCTCTATTATATTTTCATTTATTTTAAAATCACATGTTTTTTCGTTTGAGAATACAGATATTAACTCCTCTTTTGTTTGTGGCTTTTTCATGGAGTCTATTATGGCTTTAATTTTTGGCGTTAGGGTTTTATCGGAAAAAGGTTTTACGATATAGCTATCGGCACCGTTTTTAATAGCTTCTTTTACACTCTCTTTTGTGTTTTTTGATGTTGCCATTATAATTTTTACATTTTTATGCTTCTCTAGCGCTCTAACTCTTTTGATAAATTCAATACCATCCATTATAGGCATTTCCCAATCAACAATAATAAGATCAATCTCGTCTAATTTTTTTAGAATCGATAACCCCTCAGAGCCGTTTGAAGCCTCATATACCTTCTTGTATCCAAGCTCATTTAGTGTTCTTTGAGCTATTTTTCTTAGTGTTATGCTGTCGTCAACTAGTAGAATTTTCATTTCTGCCTTCTACTTTTCTATCGCTTCGAGTTCTATGTGAATTTTAACTTCATCGCCGACCAATAAACCTCCGGTTTCAAGGGTCTTATTATAAGTAAGTCCAAAATCTTTTCTGTTTATTTTGCCTTCTAGCTCTAGTCCGATTCTATTATTTCCCCAAGGATCTGTTACTTCGCCGCCAAATTCATATTCAAAGTTTACTTTTTTTGTAATATTTTTTATAGTTAGCTCGGCAACTATTTTATCGCCTTTGATTTCTATGGATTTTAGATTCATTTTTGGGAATTTTGTTGCATCAAAAAAGTCTTCATTTCTAAGATGCTCATCTCTTTTTTCTATGCCGGTATCGACTGATTTTGCAATCACTTCGCCATTTATTGATTTGAGTTTTTTTGTTTTCTGGTCATAATCTATTGCTCCGGAAAATTCTTTAAAAACTCCGTTTACATTAGAAACCATCATGTGTTTTACCTTAAAGCCAACACTGCTATGCGAGCGATCTACATCGTACTCTGCGCCAAAAAGCGCACCCGTTGTTAAAAATAAAAACACCGCTGATTTTGCTACTTTGTTTAACAATCTCATCTTGACTCCTTTGAGATTAACAATAGCACAATTTGTTTTAATTATCTTTGAATAATATAGAGCCAAGCCTTACCATATTGCTTCCGCATTCTATGGCGAGTTCAAAGTCAGAACTCATTCCCATGGAGCAAATTAAAGCACCGGAAGATTTTAGATTTTCATAAATTTTAAATGTTGTCTCGAAGCTATTTTTTATTATTTTTCTATCATCGCTATGAGCTCCTATTGTCATAACGCCTTGCAAGTTGATTTTTGGGCAGCCATCTTTTATTTTTTGATAGATTTCTTTTGCGTCCTCTGGCTGCACCCCGCCTTTTGTAGCTTCTTTTGCGCTGTTTATTTGAAGCAAGGCATCAATAGTCGTATTTTTTGCCTCTAGTCTTTTTTGTAATTCAAGAGCCAAATCAAAGGAGCTGACTGATTGTATAAGTGACGGTGATAACTCTATGAGTTTATTTATTTTGTTTTTTTGTAAATTACCCAAAAAGTGCCACTCAATAGGTAGTTCATTAAGCTCATTTGATTTTTCTTCCAAGTCTTGCACTTTGTTTTCGCCAAATGCCCTTTGACCCTCTTTGTATAACTCTTTTATTTGATTTGAGTTAGAGTATTTACTGACCGCTACAAGCTGAACTATGTGATGAGCGTTTACTTTTAGTCTTGAGCGTTCTATTTTTTCCATTATGTTATGTAGATTCATAAAATAATCCTTTTAATCAATAAATAGCCTATTGATGTCGTTATACAGTCCTAAAAACATTAAACCAAACAACAACATCCAGCCAATAATAGTCAAATTATATAGCGCTTTTTCGCTTGGCTGTTTTCTTGTAATAATTTCATATAGATTAAACATAATATGTCCGCCGTCAAGTGCCGGTATGGGAAGCAAGTTTAACACTCCAAAGTTTACAGACATTAGTGCGGCGAAAATCAAAAGCGTCGCAACTCCGGCTTCGCTTGCTTTTGCCGTGTAGTCTACTATAGAAAAAACACCACCTATGTTATCCGCAGAAACTACGCCCGTTATTAGTTTTTCTACACCTTTTATTATAAGCATACTCGCTTGTATTGTTTGATCAAGCGCAACATCCATTCCCTCAATAAAGCCATAATTTATCGTTATAAGTTCATCAGATGCAGCTATGCCTATCATCATTCTTTTTATATCTTCGCCAAAAATATTTTTGACAGTCTTGTATTCAGGAGTTAAAAAAACCAGCTGCTGAGCGCCATTTCTTTCTATCGCTATGGTTACTGTTCCTTGTGTGGTTTGAATATATTCTCCAACTTCACCCCAGCTTTTTATATTTTTTCCGTCAATCATGATAATTTTGTCGTTTTTCATAAGTCCCGCGCTTTTAGCAGGCGAGTTGTCGAGTACCTCTCCTATGGTTGTGCCAAGAGTTTGCGAACCGGACCAAGCGACAATAAGATAAAAAATAAATGCTATAAAAAAATTAGCAAACGGACCGGCAAGAAGTATAAAAATTTTTTGAAAAGGATTTTTAACATTGTAGCTATCGTTGTCAAAACTTTTTTTTAGAGGGTCGATGTCGTCTTGACCTTTCATTTTTACATAGCCGCCAAGAGGAATCGCAGCAAGTCTATACTCTGTTTGACCTATTTTTTTTGAAAATAGTTTTGAGCCAAAACCTATACTAAAAACTTCAACTCTAACCCCTGTAATTCTAGCTGCCAAAAAATGTCCAAGTTCATGTATAAAAACTAAAACAGAAAGAACTAAAAGCGAAACGAGTATGCTCATTTACTTTTCTCAAGATTAGAAAAAACATATTGCATGCCAGAGTAAATAGTTAAAATTACAGCAATCCAAAGAAGCTCGTTTCCAAAAGGCCAATCCATCATCAAAAATCCAATGGCAAAAATCTGAAAAAATGTTTTTAGTTTTCCGGAATTTGATGCGGATATATCTTTGTGTTCGCCGGCAGCCACTATCCTAAGACCGGTTATAAAAAATTCTCTGCTTAAAATCAAAAAAACCGCCCAAGCATTGGCAATGCCTATCATCATTAGTCCTAAAAATGCAGCCAAGACGAGCATTTTGTCGGCAAGCGGGTCTATGATAGCGCCTAGAGCCGATTTTTGGTTCCATTTTCTAGCAATATACCCATCAAAAAAATCAGTAACTGAAGCTATTACAAATACAAGTGCCGCAAAGTAGTTTAGCCATGAGATATCAATATCTTTAAGCAATAAACTATCTCTCTCGACAAGAAAAAAAAACATAACAGGCGCCAAAAGAATTCTAATGGCAGCAAGTGTATTTGGTAAATTTATCATGTAAAAGAGCTTCCGCCGTCAGCAATTATCGTCTGCCCTGTTATCCAATAAGACTCTTCACTGCATAAAAACTTTGCAATTCCTGCAAGATCTTCCGGCTGCCCCATTCTTCCTAGCGGGGTTCTGCTTATGACATCTTGCTTTAGTTTGTCAAAATTTGGAAATTTTCTAAGCGCATCTGTCTCTATCGGACCGCCTGAAAGAGCATTTACTCTTATTTTTTTATCCGCTAATTCGAGTGCTGCGTATTTGACTATCGTCTCAAGTGCAGCTTTGCTAGAGCCGTGTCCGGCGTAGTTTTCGGTGTGAACCAGATTACCTGTAGAGCTTAGTGCAACTATCGAACCGCCGCCTATTTTTTCCATTCTTTTTGCGGCTTCTTGAGCGCCTACTACAAATGCCAAAACAGTTGCCGTGTAGATATTGTTTAGCCCTTTTGGTTTTAATCTCATAAAAGGAGCAAAACCGCCTACAACCGGTCTGCCTGAAATAATAGCGTTTGATATAAAATAGTTTACGCTTGCGAAATCTTCATCGATTTTACTAAAAAGTTCTTTGTAGTTTTCTGGTTCTAGAATATCAAGCGGATAGTTTTTTACTTTTATGCCATACTCTTTTATTAAATCAAATTCTATCGATTTTGCCTCATCGGCGTTTGAGTTGTAAGTAAAAGCAATGTTGCAGCCGGCTTTTGCAAACTCATATATAATGGCTTTGCCGATTCCTTTTGTTCCACCGCTTAAAACAAGTGTTTTTCCTTCAAAACTCATTTAAAATCCTTTGATATTGTATTTTGAGATAACTTTTTCGATATTTTTATAGTTTTCACTTGTCGGAGCTACAAGCGGCAGTCTATATTCAAGGCTTGGAAGAAGTCCTGCTATGTGCATTGCTGCTTTTATCGGTATTGGATTGCTTTCGCAAAATAGAACTTTATTGAGTGCAAAAAGATCTAGATTTAACTCTTGTGCTTTTTTGATCTCATTTTCTTCTGCTTTTTTTATAAGTTCGCTTATCATATCCGGTACGATATTCGCAGTTACCGATATGGTTCCTTTGCCGCCGTTTGTCATAATGGCAAAATTTAAGGCATCATCACCGCTTATAATAGTAAGTTCGTTTCTAAGGGTTGCAAGATGAATGACTCTTTCGATAGATCCTGATGCTTCCTTGATGGCAACGATATTTTTAAAATCATCAAAAAGTCTTTTTACTGTTTTAGGATCAAGATCAACGCCGGTTCTTGATGGAACATTGTAAAGTACTATATCGATATCGATAGAATTTGCTATCGCCTTGTAATGCTCATAAAGACCGTTTTGTGTCGGCTTGTTGTAATAAGGAGTTACGGCAAGAATAGCATCCGCGCCTGCATTTTGCGCAAATTTAGCCAAATCAACAGCCTCTTTTGTAGAGTTGCTTCCAGCACCTGCTAGTACTTTTGTTTTTGTGTTTTTTGCCACAGATACTGCTATTTCTATACATCTTTTGTGTTCTTCATGGCTAAGAGTAGCGCTTTCGCCGGTTGTTCCCACGGGCACTATTACCTCTATACCGTTTTCTATCTGTCTTTTAATAAGTTTTATATAGGTATCTTCATCAATCGCGCCATTTTTAAACGGGGTGATCAAAGCCGTCATGGAGCCTTTTATATTGCTCATTATTCCTCCTCTTTTACTGCTTCTTTTTTTAAAATTAGCGTTGTTGAATTTTTTGAATCAAAGTATTTGTTTGAAACATTTTGAATTGTTTTTAAATCAAGCGCATCAATATCGCTTTCGTATGTTAGCAAAGGTGTTATGTCTCCTTTTGCAAGGAAAGAGCCAAAGAGATTGCTAACATTGCTAGCGCCTTCTATGCTGTAGATAAAATCC
>JAUPLZ010000072.1 GCA_030836705.1 Campylobacterota bacterium | reverse complement strand
GAAAAGATGGATTCTACTTTCTTGGAGCACAAAAGTTTTTTACAAACGCCTCTTTCATTCTCTTTAAGTCACCATCAAATTCATATAGCTGTTTTTTGTTTTCTTTTTCATAGTTTTGTTTTACGGCTGCTATGTTTTGTTCTTCTCTTTCAAGCTGCGCTTTGTGTGAAATGATTTTTGCATCAAGCTGCTCTTTTGTGTTTGTTCTTTTCAAAGATTCAAAAAACTTTATAGCAGAATCAAGAGCCGCTCTTCTGTGTTCTAATTTTTTTGTCCGTCTGGCTTCAATAAGCGCCGCATAAATAATATTTATATGCTCAAGCCTTAACCACAAAAACATTCTCTTTTCATCGCTTAGCCTGCCGTCTTTGTTAAAAACAACATCTGTAACAAAATTTGGGGTAAAGGTTTGTATTTTTGAGCTATCCATACTCATAGAGGCATTATACGCCTTGTCATCAGAATGGATTTTAATAAGCTTCAACTCCAAAGCATCCATTTTTTCACTCCAGCCGGACAGTCTTGTATTTTTTAGTTTGCCGGCCTCTTTTACGCGCATATACATCTGATCCGATCTATGCGTAACATGACCGGTTTGTGTTTCAAAAATAGGCTTATATTTATGCGTGCCTTCTATCATCTGATCTATGATTTTTGGAATCTGTTTCGGGCTGTTTGCTTCTTGCGCCATATCGAAAAAACTGTTTGAAAAAGCATTGATAAAAATACTTTTATTATCATTAAAATAGTCATTTGAAAGTGTTAAAAATTTATCTTTTAAAAGAGTACTTTTCATCATCTCTTCTTTAAACTGCTCTTTTTTTGAATCCGGCAAATCAAGAAGCGCGCTTTGTATAAAAGTATTATAAAGCTTATTAAAAACAGCATTAATAGAGTTTGCAAGCTCAAAACTATCATAATTAGAGACACTTCTTAATGACAAGCCGTCCAAATTGACAATAACGCTTGCTAAATTTTCTAAAAATGTTATTTTTGAAATATTCATCTGCTTGTCTGAGCTTTTTAAACCTTTTAACGGTACTTCGTCAGGTTTTAAACTCAAATTAAAAATCTCATCTTCGAGTCTTTTTGGGTCACTAAGTATTTTATTGATATTTAAAAGCGCGTTTTCATACTCTTTTTTTTCAAAAGCCTCTTTTTTTATAGCATCTTCGATAACTTTTATCTTTTGTTCTAAATCTTTTAAATCAATCAGAATAAGAGGAAATCTTTTTTTTATTTTTTCAAGCTCCTCTTTTATCTCATAAAGCTTATTCAAATCTCGTTTTTCATAAAAACCGTCAATGCTTTCTAACAATTTGTTTTTCATTTCATTTGCTTTTTCAAGCAACTCTTGCTCTTCTTCATCAAGCGGAATATTGGTGTTTATTCCGTTATATTTGGTCAATCCTCTTGTTATTCTAAAATTCTCAATATTTTTAAACTCCATCTCCACAAAAGACGGTTCGTCTTTTTTATTAACGAATCTATATTCAATCGCTGCGTCTTTTTTAGTCACATTATTTGAGTGCAAGACCATCTCAATTTTTTGTAAAAAACTCTCAAAAAAATCCTTTTCAAGTGATGGAAACTGACTAAAGATGCTTTGCATATCATCATCTACGGCGAATTTTTCACGCTTTTTGTCAGGATTGCTTCTTCCTGAAAAAAAATCATCCTCCAGTACTCTTGATTCTATTTTTCTAAAAAACTCCTTTTGCTTTTGCAAAAAAAGATCTCTAGTTTTTTTAATCTCTATTTTTATCTTTTCATGTTCTTTTTCAAAGTTTTCATCTTTTTGCAAGCTGGCTAATTTCTCTTTGTATATATGATTAAAAGTATCATGCGAATGGTTTTTTAGTGCGTCTATTTTTAGTATTCCGCCGACATCTCTTTTGATGTAATAACTGATATTTCCTATGATGTCTTTTCTTGTCGTAAATCCAAGTGCAATTTCAAGTTTTTCTATAAAAGGAGTTAATGAATTTTTAAACTCTCTATATTTTTTCAAATCAAAAACAACATCCGCAGAAACCCCCGGTAAGGTAAATTTATCATTTGCTTTGTTTTTTTCATCTATTGACTTGTTTATCTCTTCTACTATTTTATAAAAAAGCGTTTGCATAGTCGCATTAAAATAATCAATATCAAAAAGCAGCTCTTTATTTTCTACCACCGCTTCTTTTTGCTCATTTGTATTTGAGTTTTTGTAAAGCCTTGCTATTGGAATAAAAGGCGATTTTTCATATCCGTCAAATAACTTTATATTGTTTTTATTGTAAAAATCTTCAATTCTCTCTTTTTTTATTATCCCGACATCAACCGTTACCCATTCGGTTGCAAAAATCTCTTTTAGCTTATCGGAAATTAATTTTTTATATTGCTTATGCTCAAAAAGATTGTTTTGAAATTCACCAGAAAAAACATCTGGAAAGACAATAACACCTTTTGAAATATACTCGTTTTTGTTCTTTTTGATATCATTTAAAAACTCTTGAATTTTTAAAGAAACTATTTTTTGCGCCATTTTAAACCCACATTTTTTTCACTTCCTTAAGTTTAGCAAAAATTTATTTTTTTGCAAGCAAAATAGCCTCTTTTACGGCATTTATATAACTAAGCGTATTTGGAATGGTCTTCGAGTAAGCTATATCAAATGCCGTGCCGTGATCAACGGAAGTTCTTATTATGGGAAGATTCAAAGAAACATTGATACTTTCATCAAAAAAAAGAGTTTTTAAGGGTATCAATCCTTGGTCGTGATACATTGCCACAAAAAGGCGATATTTTTCTCTATTGTGTTTTACAAATGCGGTATCAGGAACCAAAGGACCATCAAAAACATCTTCTTTTAGCGTTTTGTTTGCAAACTCTATGGCTTTTTTTATTATCTCTTCTTCGCTTCCTAAAACTCCGCCGTCTCCCGCATGAGGATTTAACCCCAAAACTGCTATTTTTTGTTCTTTTTTTTCTCTATAAAGAGTTAGCAAAAACTCGCTCAAAGCTTCATATTTCAACTTTGACGGAACCTCTTTGTATGGAATATGTTCAGTAAAAAGCGCTACGAAAAAGCCGGCTTTTCCAAGCATCATAATGGCATCTTTTTTAAAAAGATCGGAAGAGCGTCG
>JAUPLZ010000071.1 GCA_030836705.1 Campylobacterota bacterium | reverse complement strand
TACAGATAAGTCCCTCAGAGTGTTCACGGAGCTCTTTTTTATTGATTCTAGGAAAGTAGTAAAAGCCGTCTATAAAAGCCTTTGACGATAGATACATAAGGTTTTCATAACCCTTTTGATTCTTTGCAAAAAGACAGATGTGAAATCGCTGTTTCGTACTCTTGTCATCAACAGCCTCGCCGTTGTGGATGTAGCCCTCCATGCCGATTATCGGCTTTATTCCAGCCTCTTTCATCTGCTTGTAAAAATCAATCGCACCGAACATGTTTCCGTGGTCCGTCATGGCGACAGAACCCATGCCGAGCTTTTTAACCTGCGATACTAGATTTGAGAGTTTGTTTGCACCGTCAAGAAGCGAATATTCGGTGTGAAGATGTAAATGGGTAAATGGTTGAGCGCTCATATAATTACTGCTTTACTTATATTTTTTAATTGTTTATTATATTTCAAGTTGCTTTAGTAGGAGTTGAGAGGATAAAGATTGATTTTCAAACACTCGCTTGAAGCTTCACTCCAAGAGAGTTTAAAACTTTTATAACCGTTTCAAATCTCGGTTTTGCTCCTGGAGCAAATGTTTTATAGAGGCTTTCTCTTCCAAGTCCTGTCTCTTGAGCTATTTGGTTCATGCCTTTAGCTTTTGCAATATTGCCGATGGCAACAAGCAGTTCATCCATATCACCCTCTTGTAAAACTTGAGAGATATACTCCGCCATCATCTCTTTAGAGTCTAAATACTCTGAAATATCAAATGTTGTTAATTTACTCATTTTCTAACTCCTTTACCAAATGTTTGGCTTTTGCGATATCGTCTCTTTGCGTGGATTTATCTCCGCCTACTAAAAGCACAATAATCTCATCACCTCTTTTTGTATAGTAAACTCTATATCCAGGACCTGTATGGATACGAAGTTCAGAGATTTCATCACCTAAAGATTTATAATCTCCAAAATTACCGCTCTTCATTCTTTCAACTCTTCTAAGAATAGAAACTTTACCCTTAACATCTTTGAGTTTTTTAAGCCATTTTAAGAAAGTGTCCGTCTGTTTTATCAAATACATAATAACATTGTATCCTTTTAGATACTAATTGTCAATTTGTCTTAATATTTAGTTTTTGTGGTTGTTTTTTGAAGACTCCAAAATAAACGCTTTAAGCTCTTCATATCCGTGTCTGTACTCATTGCTTTTGAAATACTTGTGTGAACTTTTGCGGATTCCCTCTTTGCTCTCTACAAACACTTCATCTTTTTTTAGATGAATATCAGAGAGCTTCATGCCATCGTTGTCAAATACTTTGTCCCAATGCTCAATCTCATAATTGCCTAGAAATGTTTTACTGCTGAGATGGCAAACTCTGCACTCTTTTAGATAGAGAAGCTGTCCTTTAAACGTAGAAATCGCCTCTAAAGCAAGCGGAGCAGCAAACGCCATAGTAAAAAAGAGGTATAACGCTTTTTTTGATAAAGAGTTTCTATTTTCCATATTCGTGTATCTCCCTTAGTATCTCATTTTGTCTCTTGACTATAAATTGATTTAGTTTTGAATAATCTTCACTATTTAATGATATCAAAAATATAATCTTCAATATATTATCATTTTCTCTGATAGTTTTTAGATATTTAAGAGTTAAATAAAGCTCGTCATCTTCCAAAAAGAGTTTCAAAGAGCTTTTTGCCTTTAAAAACTCCTCCTCATCCTCGCTGCTTATCTTGATGCTGATGCCCTTCATGGATACATCGTATACCTCAAACTCTCTGTCTCCGGCTTTTACGATAGTGCTTATGTCAAACTTCACCCTTAGTCCGTCTCTAAGGTGCACATCATGTTTTGAGAGATAGAAGTTTTTGATGGTAAAGAGGTTGTTATCACTTTTTACAATCTGTCCGTGCAGAACTGATTTGCCTTTTTTTGTGTTTACAAGCAGCAAAATATCATCTCTCTCAAGAAGCGAAATACGCTGTTTTGGCTCTACGATAACCTCGATAGAGTCCATATTTATTCTTACTATTTTGCCGTAGTTTTTAAGAGGAACGCCTTTGTAGAGCGTCATAACTTTTACTTTTTGTATATTGTTTAGTTTAAAGAGTTTTGCGATTTTTTCGTCGATATCAGCTTTTTTGTTTATCTGCGAATTGTCATCAAAAATAATTTTTGTGGCTATGGATGGATTTATGCGCATAAATGCAAAGATGTCGTAATCTTCGTAGCGGCTGCGCTCTATCTGCATGCGTTTTGTGCTTATATCGAAGTGGTCGCGATTGTTAAAAAAATGAAACAGGGTCTCTTCATCTTTTACATCAACTATTTTAATAATAATATCGATAGCGTTTTTTTTGCTGAAATAGCCGATGCTAAGCACATCCAAAATGTGCTCATTTATAAACTCAACTTTTTTGTTCTTAAAAACGATAACCCCAATGGGTAAAGTGTCAAAAAGTGAAAAATCTCTCATGTTTCAACCTCTATTTCATTGACATGTAAAAGCTACATGTCAATATTTTTAAATCCGGAGTTTACTTGACTTTTTCTAAATACTCGCCCTCAACTGTGTTTACTCTGATTGTGTCACCCTCAAGTACATGGTAAGGAACTTGAACAACAGCGCCAGTCTCTAGCGTTGCAGGTTTTTTGCTTCCGCTTGAAGTGTCACCTTTGAAGTTTGGAGGAGTCTC
>JAUPLZ010000070.1 GCA_030836705.1 Campylobacterota bacterium | reverse complement strand
CTATTCTTTTAAAACCGCAAAAAGAGACAAGCTCGCAAGTAATCATAAACGGCAAAGCCGCTTCAAACAAATCGGCAAGTGAATACTTCAAGGAGATTGACGCATTAAAGCCGATAGTAAAAAGTGCCTTTTTGTACCTTCAAAAAAACCATGACTTTTTGATTTGCGAAGGTGCCGGTTCACCCGTGGAGCTTAACATAATCGACAAAGACCTCTCAAATAATTTTATAGCCAAAGAGTTTGACACGAAGATAATTTTGGTCGCAGACATAGAAAAAGGCGGTGTTTTTGCCTCTATTTACGGAACTCTTGCTCTTTTGGACGAAAAACTGCGAAAAAATATTATAGGCGTTATTATCAATAAATTTAGAGGCGATATGAGCTTGTTTGATGACGGAATAAAAATAATAGAAAACGATTTTAAAGTCAAAGTGCTAGGGGTTATGCCTTATCTTGCGCTTAACAGTTCGTTTGAAGATGCGCTATCGATAGCGAATTATGCTATAAAAAAAAGCGGAATAATCAATATCGCGGTTATAAAATTTCCGCACATTAGCAACTTTACCGACTTTGAGCCGTTTATCGTTGATGAGGCGGTAAATGTCGAATTTATCGATACAAACAAGACTATTTCTAGCTACGATATGATTATTTTGCCCGGTACAAAAGCCACGATAAATGATCTTAGATGGCTGAAAAAAATCGGGCTTTTTGATAGCATAAAAAATAGCGGCAAAAAAATTTTCGGCATTTGTGGCGGTTATCAGATGCTTTTTTCTTCTCTTCTTGATCCGCACGGCATCGAGAGCGAAAAAAATGGCTTTGAGAGCGGGTTTGGTTTCATAGATGATGAGATAATTTTTAGTGAAAAAAAAGAGCTAAAAAAAGGAAGTTACGAGATTTTTGGACACAATCTAAGCGGTTACGAGATTCATTGCGGAATTTCAAAAAAATATCCGCTTTGGTATAAAAAAGATGATATTTTAGGAACCCATTTGCATGGGATTTTTGAAAATGATGATTTCAGAAGCGAACTTTTAGGCTCAATAAATCCAAATTACAAAGGATTTAACTACAATCAATCCAAAAACAACGAGCTGGAAAATCTCGCCAAAACTTTTAAAAAAGCAATAAATATAGAGATGATTTTAAAAGAGTTAAGATGAAAATTTTATATATCGGCGGCGTAAAAAGCGGCAAATCAAAACACGCCGAAAATAGTGCGCTTGATTTGAGCCAAACTCCTTTTTATCTAGCCACAACGGAAGCTATGGACGATGAAATGGCAAAAAGAGTCGCTATTCACAAACAAAAAAGAGACAAAAAATTTCAAACCATAGAAGAACCGCTAAAGCTTTTTGACAGCATTTCAAAGCTTGGCGAAGCGGTTTTGGTAGAGTGCCTTACTCTTTGGATAAACAATATGCTTTTTTATAAAAAAACACACGATGAGATTTACAACGAAATAAAAAAAACCATGGAACTAGAAAACGATATTGTGTTTGTGCTAAACGATGTCACAAGCGGAATAATTCCGGACAATGCGCTAGCAAGGGAGTTTGTCGATATCAGCGGCAATGTTTCACAAATAGTCGCTAGCGCTTGCGATGAGGTTTGGTTTTGCATAGCCGGATTAAAAACGAGGATAAAATGACGCCGCTTGCCATAGCTTTTTCGATGCTAACCACTTTGCCATTTTTTAAAATCAAGTCAATCAAACAAGGAAACAACGGAAAAGCCGTCGGGTTTTATCCGCTTGTCGGGCTTGTGCTTGGGTTTATTGTCTATTTTGCGTGGATTTTACTAGGCGATTTACTGCCTCAAACTCATCTAAAAGTGCTTCTTTTTGTATTTTTTATTATTTTGTACGGCGCTATTCATCTTGACGGTTTTGCCGATACGGTTGATGGGCTTTTTGTTTATGAAAAAGAAAAAGCGCTTGAAGTTATGAAAGATCCAAACATAGGTGCCATGGGTGCTATATTTGTTTTTTTGTTTCTTATCGCAAAACTCTCTTCGTTTTTGGCACTTGACGATTTGTTTCTTTTTGTCTTGGTGCCGATGCTTAGCAGATATGGCGCGGTAATTGCCATAAAAAAATACGATTATGTCAGAAAAGACGGCATAGCAACGCTTGCCAAAAACGAACTCCCTTTAAAAATTTTTATTCTTTCCTCACTGTTTGTTTTTATAGTCGGGGTTTTGATTGATTTTGAGATTTTTTTAGTTCTTTTTATATTTGTTATTATTTTTACTTTTATTTTATGTGAATTTTTCAAAAGAAAATATGACGGTTTAAGCGGTGATATGTACGGCTTTATTATTGAACTAAACGAGCTTTTGCTTTTGAATATTTTGATTGTTGCATTATGAATATTTATCTAGCAAGGCATGCCGAAGTGGAGGAAAAATACAAGGGGTGTTATAATGGGCAAATTGACATCGATATAAGCAAAAAAGGTCAAAAAGAAGCGAAAAAATTAGCCGATAATCTAAAAAATATAGAGTTCGACATTGTTTATTCATCGGATTTAAAAAGATGCAGACAAAGCGTGCAATATTTTGATAAAAAACAGGTGATTTTTGATGAGTCTTTAAGAGAAAAAAGCTTTGGCGAATGCGAAGGGTTGAACTATGAAGAGATTTGCAAGCTAAAAAACACAAAATACGAAAGCTTTGAGCAGTGGATAAGCGTGCTTGGCGGCGAGGATTTTGATGGTTTTATAAAAAGAGTTGAGCAGTTTTTCAAAACCAAAATATTAAATAGCGATAGAGAAAATATCCTCATAATGACTCATGCTGGGGTTATCCACACTGCTATTTATCTGTTTTTGGGCAAATCTTTAGAAGAGAGCTTTGGCGTTAGCGCACCCTACTCTTCTTGGATAAAAATCGAGGTGTGATGAAAAAAATATTTTTGTTTTTATTTTTTTGGATTTTTTGCTTTTCAAATGAGCGAATAGTCTTGCTCTCGCCTGCTCTAAACGAAATAGTTTTTGCGCTAGGAAAATGCGAAAACATAGTAGGGAACACAGCCCACTCGGATTATCCGGAAAAATCAAAAAAAATCTACAAAATAGGCGGATATTTTAGCCCGTCACTAGAAAAAATCGTCTCACTAAATCCAACTCTAGTAATAATGCAGGAGAATGAGCTAAAGACAAAAAAAGAGCTTGAAAAACTAGGCATAAACACGCTCATGATTGAGATAACCTCAATAAAAAGCATACAAAAAGCGATTTTGGACATGGGCAACAGACTTGGTGCAAAAGAAAAAGCGAGCGAAATTTCAAAAAAAATAGACAAAGCTATTTTGAGTTTAAAAGCCCTGCCAAGAACGGATAAAAAAATATTGATAGTTTTTGGTATGGAAAAAGAGATACCAAAAGATATCTACATCGCAGGAAATAATCTCTATTTTAGCGAGATGATTGAGTTAGCAGGTGTTAAAAATGCCTTTTTTTCGACAAGCGCAAAACAACCGGTCTTGTCACTCGAAGGCTTAATCAGCCTTAACCCTGAGATACTTATAGTCTTATCGCCTTTTTCAAAAAAAATGCAAATATCAAAAGACGAAATCAAAAAAACATGGGCGAGCCTGCCGATAAACGCCGCAAAAAAAGGAAGCATTTATGTCATCGATGAAGATTACAGCTCCATGCCAAGCGACAGAATCGTGCTGTTTTTAGACCATTTTAGAAAGATTATTGAAAATGATTAGTTTTGAAAGCGTTTCGTTTTTTTACTCAAACAAAGAGATATTGCAAAATATTAACTTTAACTTGAGTGAAAATGAAAATATCACGATTCTTGGAGAAAACGGCGCAGGCAAAAGCACGATCGCCAAACTTATGACAGGACTGCTTGAATCAAACGGCAATATAAAAATTTTTGATGAAGAAATTACAAAAATCCCTCACAAAAAAAGAGCGGCTCGTATCAACTACATTCCGGCGAAGCTCGATGTTTTTGACGATTCTATTACGCTTAACGAATACATTCTTTTGGGGTTGTATCCATACAAAAACAGATTTGAAGTTTATGACACAAAAGAGCTAGAAAATGCACACTATTTGCTAAAAAAACTAGCTCTTTTTAATGAAAAAGATAAACCGATAACGCTTTTAAGCAGCGGTCAAAAACAGCTTGCTATGATAATTCAAGCTCTTATTCAAAACAGCCATATTACTATTTTTGACGAACCTATCTCAAATCTCGACCCGTTAAATACAAAAAAAATATTTGATATTTTAAAAAGTTGTGAATATTTTAAAACCAAAATAGTAATAACTCACGACATGAATTTCGCATACAATCTAGGATACAAAATCCTCTACTTAAAAGATAAAAAAATAGTTTTTTTCGGAGAGTGCGCGGAGTTTTTTTCAAAAGAGAAACTGGTTGAGTTTTTTGATGATTCAATTATAAAAACCGATGAAGGAATTCTAGTTCGATATGCGTAATCTTATTTTTGTTTTTTTTACGGCTACTCTTTTGCTTGTTTCGCTTTTTTTTGGCGCTGCAAATATAACAATTTCAAATATTTTTGTCTTTTCTTCAATGGACGCCAAAATATTTTGGGAGCTTAGAATTCCTCGAACTTTTTTGGCGTTTTTCACAGGAGCCGCTTTGGCGCTTGCTGGGATTTTATTCCAAACTGTTTTTAGAAATCCGCTTACAACGCCTTTTACGCTAGGAGTCTCAAGCGGAGCTACTCTTGGAGTGGCGATTGCCATAAAACTTGGATTAATAACCACGATATTCGGCATGTCTTCTTATTTTTTGTTTGGTTTTTTTGGAGCAATGGTTACGATAGCCGTTTTGTTCATTTTCGCCAATAAAATAAAATCATTTTCAAAAGACTCTCTTCTTCTGCTTGGCATCGCTCTTTCGTTTTTTTACACTTCAGCTATTTATATTATTTTTTATCTAAGCTCTTTTGAACAAACACACTCAATAGTCCGCTTCACACTAGGCTCGCTTAGCATAGTCGGCATAAACGAGCTTGTGCCGGTTGTGATTGCTAGCTTGTTTTTGCTTTTTATTGCGCTTTATTTTTCATACGAGCTAAAGATTTTATCTATCTCAAGCGAAAGCGCACATCTAAAAGGCGTAAATGTAAAAAAAATAAATTTGATTATTTTGTTTTTTGTCTCACTTGCCGTGGGCGTAGTCGTAAGCGTAGCCGGTCCTATCGGATTTATCGGGCTTGTCATCCCTCATATCGTACGCAAAATATACAAACAGAACATAGAAAAATTACTTATTCCCATATTTCTTATAGGCGGCGGATTTCTTGTATTGTGTGATATTTTTTCAAAGGCAATAACAGCACCGTCGGAAATACCGATAGGAGTTATAACATCTCTTATCGGCGCACCGTTTTTTATATATTTGATTTTAAGAAGAGATAAAAGCTAAATACTGTAATTGGATTAATTAAAGAGGTATTTACCGCAAAGAGAGAAGCTTTCTTGACACGAAGCCCGTGTCAAGAAAAAGTGTTACTTAGTAGCCGGTTTCTTAGCCGGAGCTTTTACGCTACCGTCTTTTACACGACTTAAATCTGGACTATAAACCCAAGCTGGTGGATTTTGAAAGTTTGGAGTAAGGTCATTTGGTGAATTTTCGCCAAGCGGAGTAATATAATCTTTTGTTTTGTTGTTGATTACAGCACTTGCTCTTGAGAATGCTTTTGCACCTTGAGACTGATCCATCGCACTGAATATTTGTAAATCATTAGCATCTTTTATGCCCATTGATTTAAGATCTGCTTTTGAAGAGTGGCAAGCAGCACAAAAATTTTGCAGCTTTTCACCAGTTTTGCCAGTGTCAACTCTTAGATACATAAAGTTATTGTTAGATGGGTGAGCTTCATGACAGCTTACGCAGTCTAGCAAACCATCAACAAGAAGATTGTTTGGAACATCAGCAATTTTTGGATTTGGCTTAATACCGATTGGGTGAGTAGTGTGAAGGTGGATTGGTCTAATACCAGCACCGCCTAACTCTTGCACTTGGTGACAACCAAGGCATTTTGGAGCAGCCAAATTATCCAATGATTCGCCCGTTAATGGGTTTTTTACTTGCGTATTGTTAACAGCAAAAATCTTGCCGGCAACAGCAAAGTGAGCATCGTGACATCCAAGGCAAGTAATGCCTTCATGAGGACCTGCAGCAAAAGCTGAACCTAAAGCTAGAGACAAAAAAGAAACTATTGCGAGTTTAATCTTTCTCAATTCCTCTCCCTTTTGAAAAATTTTGAAGCCAATCATAACTTAGTATAAGTAAAAGTTTTATGAATGACCCCCGCGCAGAGGGTCCGTGGTTAAAAAAGTGTTACTTTTGGGGCTTTTTAAGGTAGGATATACGAATCATATAGCTTTATATAGTACTCATGCGCCATTCGCCCAGAATCAAACGCAGGCATAATATCTCTCATTGAATTTTTTATAATCTCTATCCACTCTTTTGGCTTGTCGTAATAAAGAGGAATAATTGTATTTTCCAGTATGTCCATCATATTTTGATTATCTAGTTTATCTTGAACTTCAATAGACAAAGCTGGATCACAAGGCGGAATGGTAAAAGAATTTACGCCGTGTTTTGCAAACTCAGGATGCCAGCCGTCGGCTATAGAAAAATGCACAGCCCCGTTCATGCAAGCAGTCATTCCGCTAGTTCCTGATGCTTCTCTTGTGATTCGCGGCGTATTTAGCCAAATATCAGCACCCTTTTTAAGTAACGCAGAAAGCGAAAGCTCGTATCTAACAAGCACTGCGATTCTTTTGATAGATTTATCAAGATTTACCAATTCATTAAAAATATTTATTGCTTTTGAATCACCCGGATATGGCTTACCTGCCCAAATAACCTGAATAGGCTTATCTTCTCTTTCGACAAGCTTCAAAAACCTCTCAAAATCGTGTTTAATAAGTCCCGGTCTTTTATAATCGGCAAATCTCCTTGCCCAGACAATCGTAAGAATATCCGGATCAAGAACCTTTCCGGTTTGGTCTGCTACAACCTTAAATAGCATCTTTTTTAGGTGTTTGTTTCTAGCTAGCAAATCATAATCGGCATGTTCATCAAGCGATTGCAACAATCTATAATCAGCCCAATATCTTCTATTTTGATCATTCGTTATGCCTGTTATCTTGCAAATATCGCCTTTATCGTTCCACATTAGGTTGGCTACAATCTCATGTATCTTTGAAACACCGTTTGCTATTTTTGACAATCTAAGCGCACCCAAGGTAAGACTAAAGCTATTATCATGCATTTTTGTAATATTTTTAACAGTATCAACATCAAGATTATAAAAAAAGCCCATTCTGTGAAGCAGGTGAATATCATGCTCTTCATTTCCGGCAGATTCCGGAGTGTGGGTAGTAAAAACAAGATGCTTTTTAACCTCTTCTACTTTTTTTAGCCTATCATACATAACAAAAGCAAGCGGCAGCGAGTGCCCTTCGTTCATATGGTAGATGTCTATTTTTCTATTTATTCTCTCAAGAAATATAAAT
>JAUPLZ010000069.1 GCA_030836705.1 Campylobacterota bacterium | reverse complement strand
TTACATATAGTATTTTGAAACTGCAAAAAGTTCAGTTAAAAATAGAGATAGTTTCTTTGGTATTAAGATTTTTAGCAATATATTTAGGTTTTTATTTTTTTGATTCTTATCTTGTTTCTGTTACATTATTTTCGATCAGCAGTATACTGATTAATATTTATGCTATTAGTTTTATATACTTTAAACTTCATTACAAGAAGGAAGTATCATGTCAATAAATTTCTTAGGTGATGTTTTTTTGGATAATGCTTATGCCATCGATGTTGATTTGGATGATTATATTTTCAATTTGGAATTTCCATTGTCTACATCTGGGATACCTGCAAAAAACAAAATCAACCTAGGCGTTGAGCAGTCACATATTTTCGAAACATTCAAAAAGTTTCCTCTAGCAGTCAATTTAGCTAACAATCACATTATGGATTATGGAGAGAAGAGTTTTTCTGAGACATTGGCCTTTTTACAAAAACATGATATTGCTTTTTTCGGTGCAGGAAATACTCAGAATAATTTCAATAACCCATGCATTATTAAGAAAGATAAAAAGAAAATCGCTCTACTCGGCTACAGCTGTCCATCAACACATTCTGTATTTGGTAGTGACCAGGTGAATGGTAGTGCATTGCTTGATGATGAAAAAGCAATAGAAGATATCCAGGCATGCCGAGCTTCCTCTGATATGGTTATTCTAAATCTTCATTGGGGAGATGAAGAGATAAGATATCCAAAACCCTCTGATGTAACAAGGGCGAGAAAATTCATTGACGCAGGAGCTGACTTGATTATCGGACACCATGCTCATGTCATTCAAAGTACTGAAGTTTATAAAGGAAAGCATATCTTCTATGGCTTGGGAAACTTCATTTTCCCAGATTTTGATGTGCCGGCATATTACGATGGTGAAAAGTTTCAAAAAAAAGCTTCCAAGAAACAGAATAGGGCCAATAAAGAGGCATTGATTGTAGACCTTTCAGATGTTGCTGCTCTTACATATCGAACCACTTTTTTTGATGGCAAGACAGTATGTTTACAAAAAACTAAAATTCCTTCATGGATTCCTAAAACGGAAAAAAGCTATCGTCGATATTACAAACTTTGGCAGAGAAAGAGGATGATTGAACTTTATCTTCAGAATCCACGAGTACCGAATTTAAAACAGATTAAGTTGTTTTTGGGGATAAATAGATGAATAAACGTGTTGCTATACATCATTATTCTGGCGACTTTAGTGATCGATGGATCGAGTATTGTCGAGAAAAAGAAATTGAATACGAAATCGTGGACTGCTACCGAAATGATATCGTGGCTGTTATGAAAAACTTTGACGTATTGTTGTGGTCCTGGAATTTGAGTCATCATGAATCTTTGCAATTCGCAAAAGAGCTTATCTATTCTCTGGAAGTTATGGGTAAAAAAGTCTTTCCAGATTTTAGGACATCCTTTTTTTATGACAACAAAGTCGGCCAAAAATACATTCTGGAGTCGGTCGGTGCACCACTGGTTCCCACATGTGTCTTTTATGATCAAGAGAGTGCAAAACATTGGGCAGAGCAGACGATTTTTCCAAAAGTCTTTAAACTTTCAGGCGGCGCAGGTTCCATGAATGTACAGCTCTGTAGAACACAAAACGAAGCACTCAAATTAATAAGAAAATCTTTTTCTACAGGTTTTTCCCCTGTTGACAGACGTGCATGGTTTGTAGACAAAGTGAAAAAGTTCAAAGAAAAGCCATCAAAAGATACGTCGATTAAACTTATTAAAGCTTTTGGAAGACTTTTCATACCAACCAAGAAAGAAAAAGTTATGAGCCATGAAAAAGGCTATGCCTATTTTCAAGAGTTTATACCCAATAACGAATTTGATATAAGAGTTATCGTTATTGGAGAAAAAGCTTTTGCCCTGAAAAGATTGTGCAGGGAGAATGACTTTAGGGCTTCAGGCAGCGGAAAGATCATTTATGACCAAGAAAAAATAGACATAAGTTGTGTAAAAATTGCGTTTGATGTGTCCAAAAAACTTGATGCACAGTGCATGGCCTATGATTTTGTATTTGATATAAATAACCAGCCATTGATTGTCGAAATGAGCTATCACTTTTCTCCATATGCTTACGATAAGTGCGAAGGCTATTGGGATGAGAGATTGCACTGGCACAATGAAAAAGTTAATCCGCAATATATGATTATTGAGCAACTTCTCAAATATGATTAGAAAGAATATATAAAAGATGAAAAGATTACTTATATTGACGCTATCGTTGATTTTAACCCTCTATATTGCATCAACGATTATTTTTGCTCAAAATTATCCGCAGATTACTTATTTGATCAATATATTGCTGTTAGCAAATTTTATTTTTTTGGTTCTGATAGAAAAGAGCTCGAAGTTTTTAGTTAATAATGTTATTGTCTTTTATTCTATTTTTGCCACGATAGCGCTGGCAAGCTCATTTTGGGCTTTTGATTTTTCATTGTCGTCGTTTATCGGTTTGAGGCTTTTCTATATCGTCATCAACCTTTTGGTAATCTATAATATTCTGAAAAAACATCATTTGAAAAATGCATTTTTAAACGGCATTCTTTTGGGTTCGTTTGTCAATTATATCTTTGTCTTTCATCTTGTGGAAGCCCCCTTTGAAATCACCATGCCTGATCTGAGGGTCTTTGGAACATTGGGGAATCCGAATGTATTGGCGATCACGATGATGTTTTCGATCTTTGCCAGCATAATCTATCTAGGCAATAAGGAGGGGTCGGCAAAACCATTTTTCTACTATCAGTATGTGAATGTTCTTCTCTCCGTTTATCTTATTTTCTTGACCGCTTCAAAAAAAGGGATCATTTTTGGGGGAATCCTGATCTTTTTCTATCTGATGCTCTCCCTCCGAAATTTCAAGAACCTATTGCGGTTGGGCGTACTTGGTGCGGCGGCGATATGGATTGCAGTCAGCTATATCGATATCGGTGAGCTTTTAATGCATGCGGAGCGGTTTGTCAGCAGGTTTGAGTTCTTCTACTACTCGCTACAGGGGATTGGAGGATACGACTACAGCACAGAGGAACGGCAGAATTTTATAGAATTAGGGCTGCAACTGCTCGGTGATCGTCCTCTGTTCGGATACGGGATAGACAACTTCCGTATATTCGGCGGTACCTATTCGCACAATAACTTCATTGAACTCCTGGTGGGGGTGGGGATTATCGGTGCGATAGCATACTATAGTATGTATGCGGGGTTGATTGTCAAGGTGCTTAAAATGGATGGCGGGGAATTGAAAGTCCTGTTAGCAATTTTTGTATTCATTATTTTTGCAATGGATATTGCTGTCGTGTCTTATATAGACAAATTGACCATTTATATGCTTCTTCTTGTTTCCCTGATAGCAGAAGAAAAGTGTGTGAAAATAAGAAGGGAAGTTAATGATGTCTAAAAAAAGAGTTATGTTTTTCCTACCTGGTTTGCACGGCGGTGGCGCAGAACGGGTAGCTATTAACATACTTAAAAAACTGGATCAGGAGAAGTTTGAGATAGTTCTTGTATTGGTGAACAAATCAGGGGAATATTTGGATCTCATTCCTGAGCAAATCAGAATTATTGACTTGGGCGCAAGAAAAACGATGCTGTCAATTCTGAGACTGCGAAAGGTCATCAAAGAATTGAAGCCGGATATTGTCTTTTCTACCCTTATCCGAACGCATATTGCGCTGGATTTTGCACTGACGGATTTAAGAACAAAACCATTGACGATAATGAGAAGCCCGAATTCACCGAAGCTGCTAATCGCCAATAACCAGTTAAGCTTTATAATGAGAAAAATGCTTGCGCGGGCATACAGGCATGCTGATCGTATAGTGGCGCAAACCCTGGAGATGAAAGAGGAGATTATTCACTATCATTATGTCGATAGTGAAAAGGTTCAAGTACTTATTAACCCTATAGATACTGAACTAATTGACGAAAAGATTAAAAATATCGCTAATCCGTTTAATTCGAATGATATTAACGTAGTTGCAGCTGGTCGCCTTGCGAAGCAAAAGGGCTTTGACATTCTGATCCGATCGTTCCAGAAAGTCGTGAGAACTGATGACAGATTTAAGTTATGGATTATAGGGCAGGAAACAGAAAAAGGCAAACAAAAAGAGCTCCAACAACTTATGGATTCTTTAGATTTGGTTAAAAATGTTTTTTTTCTTGGATTTCAAAAAAATCCATATCGTTATTTTTATTATGCGGATTTGTATGTCCTCTCTTCAAGATGGGAAGGTCTACCAAATACCGTATTGGAAAATTTATATTTGAAAAAACCAGTTGTAGCAACACGGTGTATCCCATTTATGGATACTCTCATAAAAGATGGTAAAAATGGTTTCTTGACAGAAGTTGAAGACATAGAGGGATTAGCACAAGCTATATTAGCATATAAAAATATTGATACGTTGTATGAAATTGTTAAATTCGATGATAGTTCATTAGACGATATCTTTACATGTAAGGTGAAATGATGTCAAGAATTCCATATTATATTTACTTGTTGTCTAACAAACTATATAGATTAAAAATTCCATTACTTCCAATAATACTAATGTGGATAAATCGAATTCTTTTTGGAGCATACATACCACCATCATGTAACATTGGTAAAGGAAGCAGATTTGGTTATGGCGGTAGTGCAGTTGTTATTCATGCTAGAGCAATAATTGGAAAAAACTGTTTGATTAGTCCTGCAGTTACCATAGGAGGAAGATCAAGAATCTATGATGTT
>JAUPLZ010000008.1 GCA_030836705.1 Campylobacterota bacterium | reverse complement strand
ATTTTTTATATCCTATTGCTATGTCTGATGTCTTTTAACCAACCCTAGCTAAGAGTTTACAAATAATCCATAGATAAAAATTATAATTTTTGGATGATGGTATTTCTTACCCCCCATAGCACACAATAGATGTCAGCCTCTATTTTTTTCATTGGCTCGACAATTTACTCGCAAAGCCATAAAAATAGGCATTAGAGTGTTATCGTAGAAGATTTTTTTAAGGCATGTTAATAAAAAATCTTCTAATGCTCTGTTAATTATAAACTTAGATTCTTTAATCATTTCTAATCGAAAAAATAAAAACAAGAAAAGTGTCAAACGAACCGAATAGAAATCATAATCGACTCATATTATGATACTATTATGCTAGATATTCGTTTCATTGGAATTAAATATGCGCAAAGAGATTAGAAAATGGATATGGCAACATCCAGATTATCCGAATTTTAAATATGACAAGCCACAGTTAATAGAACTTATCGGTCAAATCGATTATCATAGAGGCATACTTGATGGTCTCTCAAAACTTTTCAAGCAAGATGATATTAGACAGATTGAAATAGAAGTGCTTACTGATGAAGCAATCAATACTTCATTAATTGAAGGTGAAATATTTAAAAGAGAGAGTGTTCGTTCATCATTTAGAAAAAAGCTAGAGCGTGATTTTGATGCTAGAAGCGATAAATATGCAACGGCTGCGACGGATGCACTCAGCGAAATTTTAATTGATTGCAATCTAAACAAAGAGCCGCTAAATCTTGAGAGAGTTCATGGATGGCACAATTGCCTTTTTGAGAACAACTACAACAGACTTCACAGAATCAATGTCGCAAAGTTTAGAGAAGATGACGATATGGAGGTGGTCTCAGGTGCGATAGGTTTTGAAAAGATTCATTATAGGGCAGCACCGGCATCGCAAATTCAAAGTGATATGAATAACTTTTTGAAATACTGCAATAGCAGTGATGAAAATATCTATATCAAAAGTGCTCTCGCACATTTATGGTTTGTCTCAATCCATCCATATGATGATGGAAATGGAAGAATTTCAAGGGCTATAACAGACTATATTCTCTCAAAAAGCACTGCAACGACACAGTTTAAACTTTACTCTATCTCTACTGCTATAAACGATGACAGAAAAGGTTACTATGATATTTTAGATAAAACCACAAATCTTTTTATTAATAAAACTTTTGATATTACGCCGTGGCTTGTCTGGCATTTAAATATACTCAAAAATGCAATGATTCATGCACTGAAAAATATAGAGTATCTCATACAAAAAACAAAATTCTGGGATACTCACAGAACAAAAGCACTAAATGAACGACAGATTAAGGTTTTAAATAAAGTACTTGATAAGGGAGGTGAAAACTTTGAAGGCGGCATTAATACAAAAAAGTATATCTCTTTAACAAAAGTGAGTAAAGCCACTGCGGTAAGAGATATCTCACAGCTAGTAGAATTTGGCTGTATAAAACAGATAGAAGGAACTGACGGCAGGAATGTTCGATACGCTATCAACATATAGCATTCAATGATTATAAAACAACCGTTTTAACATTATTCAAGTATAATTTCAAAAACAAACCAAAGGCTTTCTCATGGCAAAATACCCTTCACTCCTAGAGCAGTTTCGCTCTTTCTGCTTTCAAAACAAGCCACAAAAACTTGAACAAGCGATAGAGTATTTCTCTGTTTTTGGCGGTATGAGCTGGAGTGATGACTTGACAAAAAGCCTCGAAGAGTTGAAATAGAACAATGTTTTAAAAAATTATACCTATATTCATGGGGATATTACAAAGATTACGCAGAGCGACAAAGTGAGTCATTCACTTCTTAGTGCCGTTGCGATGGGAGACGGGAGGGTTCATTCAGCACTCAAGAGAGCTCGCATCTCAAGGCTTGAAGGAGAGAGAGCCATTGACGAACTTTGCAGCAAAAATCTTCTAAAGCGTGAATACTCGCTTGAATCTCCGCCGATTGATGACGAGAAGATAGACGAGAAGTTGAACTTCAGCACGCCTTTTATGCGCTTTTGGTTTGCTTTTGTCTCGCCATACTTCAAAACCATAAAAGATGGCGATTTCAAAGAGTCAAAAGAGCAGTTTTCAAACCGCAAAAGCGATTTTTACGAACTGACTTTTAGAAAACTATCACACGAACTCATCAAAAAAAGCTTCAAAGAGGATAAGATTGCGGAGATTGGAAGCTACTGGGACAGAAATAACCAGATAGACATTCTGGCAAAGACTGCATCAGGCAAAATAGTTGCGGGAATATGCAAATACTCCAGCCAAAAAGCAAAAAAAAGCGAATTGACAAAGCTTCAAGAACAGTGCCGCTTGGCGGAGCTAAATCCTGATATCTGCATTATTGTCTCCAAAGGCGGCTTTTCAAACGAACTAAAAGCCCTAAAAGGCGAAGATGTAAAACTCTTTGGACTTAAAAATTTCAAAACTCTGATAGAAGATTTGAGTGAAAAAGATTTTATAGAGTGCGTAGGAAAAAAATATTAATAATTTAATCAATCTGCTAACCAAAAAAACAACTCTAAAAAAAGAGCATGTAGAAAATATTTTAAAGCTTCTTGACGATGGAGCCACTATCCCCTTTATCGCCCGCTACCGCAAAGAGATGACGGGCGGAGCGGATGATGAAGTGCTTCGTGATTTTGAAGCTATCTATGTTGGCGCAAAAAAACTCTTGGAGCGAAAAGAGGAAGTCTCAAGACTAATCGCCGAAAGAGCAACTCTTAGCGATGTACTTAAAAAAAGCATTGATGAGGCAGAGAGCCTGCGAGTTTTGGAGGACATCTACCGCCCCTACAAAGAGAAGAAAAACTCACGTGCAGCAACTGCCATAGAAAATGGACTAACACCGCTTGCAAATATTTTAGAAAAGGCTCAGCTCAGTCTTGAAGAGTTTAAATCAAAAGCCAAAGAGTTTGTAAAAGGCAATGTTACATCGGTTGATGAAGCCGTGCAAGGAGCGCAGGATATTTTGGCGGAGAGATACGCCGATATGCCTAGAGAGCGTGAAGCCATTCGTAGCAATATGCTTCGCCATGGTGTTTTAGAGGTTAAAAAAACAAAAAATTTTGATGAAAACGGAGTGTTTAAAAACTTTGCCCTAAAAAGCGAAAAAGT
>JAUPLZ010000007.1 GCA_030836705.1 Campylobacterota bacterium | reverse complement strand
GCCTTTAGATATTACCTAAAAAAGAAGCTCTTTTAACATCTTCTCTCTTTCGATATTTAGCATACATCTGTAAAGTCATAGATGAGTCTGTATGACCTAACATATTTGACACCCATAATATATCTTCATTATTTTCTATCATTATGGTTGCGAATGTATGCCTCATCTGATATATAGTTCTGAACTCTATATTGCACTCTTTTAATAGATTTCTCCACTTAGTGTTCCTGATACGTTTAATATCATAGTAGTGTTCATCTTTATCATTTAAAAATACATAAGAGTTTTTACTTCCTGTAAGCTCATATTGCTCTTTTAGATATGGAAGCAGATTGTCGAGTATATCGATAGTCCTTATGGAGTTTTTCGTTTTGGGAGTAGATATTGTTCCCATTCGTATAGCTCTTTGAATATGAATCTCTCTTTTTTCAAAGTCTATATCACTCCACATAAGACCGATTAACTCTCCGCTTCTCATACCGCTAAAAAAGCCCAATGCAGTAAAAGCTTTCATATCATCTTTTGCAGTTGATATAATTTTCTTTACTTCGTCAAGTGAAAATGATTTAACTTCCACCTTTTGAAGTTTAGGAACTTTTATTTTGGAGATTGGATTTTTATCTATTATCTCATCACGCATAGCATCATCAAATATGGTGTTAAATGTCGCTCTTATGCTTCTTA
Organism: Campylobacterota bacterium; assembly: GCA_030836705.1. Taxonomy (GTDB): domain Bacteria; phylum Campylobacterota; class Campylobacteria; order Campylobacterales; family SZUA-545; genus JAUPLZ01. Next base: position 2,310 of record JAUPLZ010000007.1, on the reverse strand, counting down.
CTCTGCTAGGACTTAACTTGTCAAGCAGTTTGTTTTGCCAAAGCTGTATATCAGACGGTTTTATCTTATCAAGGCATTTTTTACCGAATGTCGGAGAGATATGCAGTTTTATGGATGTTCCATAATCATAAGTAGTTGTGACTTTTCTACTTTTAGCATGGAGAGCCAAACTTATTCTTGCATACTCATCAACAGTCGGCATTTTGCTTTTTTCTGTTTCAAAGAACTCTCCCGAGTTTAGCTTATAGGTAATCTCGGGAATTATTTTTATAGTGGCAAGTTTGCGGTTGGTTTTATTATCATCAAGATTTAGAGTTCGTCTATATCTTACCGATTGATAGTAAAACGTTATCCACAATTTGCCTTTGTTGGATATTAGTTTCAAGTGTGTCCTTTCCGACCACCCAAGAATCTATTGCAACTCTATCAAAGAGAATTTTACCGCTTTTTTTAAAAAAGTGGATACCCTCGATAAAGTGCTCCTCTTTTATTTTATAGATTCTATCGGATGAGTAGCTAAGATATGTCGCTAACTCTTTAACGCTTAACCATCTTTTTGTATTGCCCTCTTCTTGCTGTCTGCTTAATTTTTCAATAAGTTCAAACATTCTAGGAAGCAGTTTTAAACTTTCAAATTCTATTGTCATACTCCACCGCCTAAAAAACACACTCAAGCGGTTTATTAATACCGCGAGATTTTAATTCAAGATGTACCAATTGATGTCTTTTTATCAACATCCCTAAATCTAAGTCTGAATAGTTATTCATATCTTCTTCTAATGTGAAAAGATATTTTTCTAGTTCTAAATTATCAAGTTCTTTGATATTAATTTTTCTCAAAGGCTCATTAGAATTGGCATTTTTATCTTCCGTATTGAATGTTAAATCTTTATATTTAGATTTTTTTCTTCTATAAAATCCTAGCACTTCATTATAAAACTGCTCATCTACTTCGATATTATGAATATATGCTTTTTTTGCCAATGCGTATTGCTCTTCCATGGCTTCTTGAATAGTATATATATAACTTTTACGCTTGATTCTCTCTAGCGGTGCTTCCAATGCTAAAAAGTTATTTAGCTTATAAGAGGTGCCGAGATGTTCCCATAACGGATGAGTTAAAGCTCTATTTTTATTTTTAGAATCAATCGTGTTATCGGTTATAGTAGATAAATCAACTAACCTAATCGCATTTAAACAATCTTGAAATAAAAGTTCAGCTCTTTGGAGCAAATCATCGACTGTGTCAATTTTAAAAGCTTTAAAATAATCTCTGTGCATTTCAAACTCTATATTAAATACATTCTCCAAAGAGTCAAAGCCGTTGTTTAAAAAATACTCAAACATCATCTCTTTTTTCTTTGAGTTATGAAGCTCTTCAATTTTATTATATAAACGAAGCAAAAAAGGTTTTTTACCTATATAGAGGGTTTGTAGTTGATGTTTATTCGCTATTTCCTTGAAAATAGATGTATAGCTTCTTTTCCTAGCAACAAACATATCTTTAGAAATCCACGACAAATCTGCTTGCACAAATATATTTAAATCTACACGTGTAAGCGGTTTATGCCCCGAGGTATAATCTATAAGCAAATCATCAATATATTTGATGAGCGTTTTTAAGCCTAACGTATAGATACCGTTTGCGTTTAGTTGCAACTGTATATCATTTAAGCCTCTGTTTGTAAGACGGTCTTTAAAGCCGATAGTAAAATACTCATCTATATGAGTAAACCAGAAAAATCCTTGTGCCTTGCCGTTAAAAGTAAAGGCTTGTTTATTGATTTGAATTTTTATATCTCTGTTTGAGTATGAAATATCTCTCTTTTCAAATCTTCCTTTTGCTTCATCGAGTTGGTCTATTACATCTAAAAATAAATCATCATACGAATCATTAGATTCATAAAAGTAGTAGAGTGTATCTATCCCCGATATTGTTTTTGGGATGTTGTGTATAATATTTTTTTCATTCATTAGAAATCCTTTTGAGGTTAAGAAGGGGGTGTTACTAAGAACCCCGCCAACTTGAGAAAAAGATAGACTTTTAAACAACAACCGCTCCGCAGTGCCAAAGGCACAAGGGCGCGGTTTTACTGCTCAAAGCTATCGCCTCGCAAAAAGATTATTGAAAAACTCATATTCGCTAGCTCGTTGATACCCCATTTATCATCCTGATAAATGTGGACTAAAATTGCAGATGTACCATTTTTTTGGACACTAGAATATTTTTTCAACTGTTGCAAATGAGATGTTTATATTTTGATTTGATTTTCTTGTGGTGGTAGTTTGTAGCTTTTAGATATTTTACGG
>JAUPLZ010000006.1 GCA_030836705.1 Campylobacterota bacterium | reverse complement strand
GGCGCATCGCCGCAAATTTTTCTAGCATCTGCAAATATTGCCTTTAAGGCATCTTTTGAATAAAACTCATCCGCTTCTGCCGGTCTACCGAAAGAGAGATTTTTGACATATTTTTTATTGGCGTAGTATCCGGTGCCAACAGCACTTACAACACCAAGTCCGCCATTTAACGATACGCTTCCGGCAAGATTGCTCCAGCTGATACCAACACCCATTCCGCCTTGAATTATTGGATATTTGATAGTGTATTTGCCTATTTTTACAGATTTTAGCTGCATCAATCTACCTTTATTTTTGCAAATTTCTTTCGACCAATCTGTGCGATGTACTCTCCGTTTGCAAGTTCGAGTTTAAAGTCTTCTATTTTTTCGCCGTTTATTTTGGCTCCGCCTTCTGTTATCTTTCTTCTTAATTCGCTAGACGAAGAGACAAGACCTGCTTTGACAAACAAATCACCTATCCACATTTTACCGTTAAAATTAAATTCCGGCATCTCTTCTGGGATTTCTTTGTTTTTGTGAATTCTGTCAAACTCCTCTTCGGCGTGCTCTGCTTCATCTTTGGAGTGAAATCTGGCTACTATCTCCTTTGCCAAGTCTGCTTTCGCTTTTTTTGGATGAAGAGTGCCGGAGTTTACTGCATCTTTTTTGCAGGAAATTTCACTAGCTGTTTTAGAGCTTAAAAGCTCATAATATCTCCACATAAGCTCATCAGATATACTTAATATTTTTGAAAACATCTGAATAGGCTCTTCGGCAACGCCTATGTAGTTATCAAGCGATTTTGACATTTTTTTTACGCCGTCAAGTCCTTCTAAAATAGGCATCATCATAACAGCTTGTTGGTGTTTTAGCCCATATGATTTTTGAAGATGTCTGCCCATATGAAGATTGAATTTTTGGTCTGTTCCGCCAAGCTCTATGTCGCTTTTTAGGTGAACGCTGTCATAACCTTGAAACATTGGATACAAAAACTCATAAACGGAAATGTCTATATTGTTTTTGAAGCGGTTTTCAAAGTCATCTCTCTCTAGCATTCTTGCTACTGTTCTTTTTGATGTAAGCTCGATTATGTCGTAGCTTGACATTTTGCCTAGCCAGTCTGAGTTGAAATAAACTCTTGTTTTTTCTTTATCAAGGACTTTAAAAACCTGCTCTTGGTAGCTTATGGCATTTTTTAAAACATCTTCTCTGTTTAGTTTTTTTCTTGTTTCGCTTTTGCCGGTCGGATCGCCTATCATGGCAGTAAAATCACCTATGATAAACTGCACGATAGCACCGTATTTTTGAAAAGTTGCGAGCTTGTTTAATAAAACAGTATGCCCTAAATGTAAATCCGGAGCGGTTGGATCAAATCCGGCTTTTACAAAATAATTTGCGCCTGTTTCTTGGTATTTCTTGAGGCAATACAAAAGTCTCTCTTCGTCAATTAGCTCATGACATCCTCTCATAACATCAGAAAGTACATCTTTTAACATCTTAATCCTATTATATATTATAAGCATCCACCATAGAGACAAAATCTATAATCTTGAACTCTTTATCTAGCAGGCTTTTTGTTTTTTTAAAATCTTTTTGAGGGAACTCCGCCTCTATTTCACAATACCTTGTTAGGTTAAATTCTGATTTCCCAATCTCTATACTGATGATATTTACATTCATTTTTGCAAGGAAAGTTACAAAATCAGCCAAAGCCCCTTGTTTGTTTTCTAAAGTAACAACAACTTTGTATGCAAATATTCGCTCTGTAACCCAATCAATTTTTAGCATAGGCGTCCCAGAATCAATTTCACTGTGGGCGCTCTCGCACATTTTGTGGTGAATTATAGCCTTTCCTTTCTTATAAAAAGCGACCACATCATCGCCTAATTTTGGATGACAACAGTAATCAAAGCCTACTTCGCTTATGCTTGTAGCAGAGTAGACATTTATATTGTGAAATTGGTATTCTTTCACTTTGTATCTATTAAAAGAGAGTGTTCTTTTCTTTTTCTCTTTTAGTTGGTTTACTATCTCTTGAAAAAGAGAGTTGTTTTGCGGTATTTTGTAATAAATATCCGCTAAATGCTCTTTTTCTATTAAATCAAGAAGCTCTTCTTTTGAGATTTTGAAAATAAAAGTAAGAATATTAATAGCGGTTTTTTTGTCTATTTCTTTTATTTTATGCGCACATACTGTTTTTATGTGATGTTTTGCTCTTGATGTTTTTACGGCGTTTTGCCAAGTGCATCTTATTATCTCTTCATTTGAAACTTCTATATTTACCATATCACCGCTTTTTAATTCCGTCAAAAGCGGTCTTCTTTCTTTATTTATAAAAGCAGTTTTTGCATGAGAGCCTATATGAGTGTGAACGGCGTATGCAAAATCGAGTGCAGTGGCACCCAGCGGAAGCGTGTATATATCACCCCTTGGAGAGTAAACGGCAATCTCTTCGGAAAAGAGGTCATTTTTTGCCAACTCATAAAAATCTTTTATATCTTCACTATTATGCTGTATTCCGTGCAGCCACTCTAGTTTTGGCTCTAAGCCTCTGCTTTTGTATTTCCAGTGTGCGGCAACTCCTAATTCTGCGGTTTGATGCATCTCTTTTGTTCTGAT
>JAUPLZ010000068.1 GCA_030836705.1 Campylobacterota bacterium | reverse complement strand
GTGATATTATAAACGAGATTTTAAAGCTTCCAGAAGGGGCAAAATGTACAATTATGGCGCCTTTAATAAAAGAAAAAAAAGGTTCTTTTCACGATTTGTTGGAAACTTTAAATAAAAAAGGTTTTGTAAGGGCGGTTGTTGACGGAGCGGTAATTAGGCTTGATGAAGAGGTAGAACTCTCAAAAACCAAAAAACATACAATAAAAGCAATAATAGACAGAATAGTTATAAAAGAAGAAAACAAAGAGAGGCTAGCTTCTGATATAGAAAGAGCGCTAAAAGAGAGCAATGGAGAAGTAGAGGTAGAGATATCAAACCATGAAGAGTTGGGATTGGAGTCGGCTCACATGCACTATTCAGAGCATTTAGCTTGTTTTGATTGCAAGGTTAGTTTTGAGCCGTTAGAACCTATTACTTTTTCTTTTAACTCTCCAAAGGGCGCTTGTCCTGTGTGTGACGGCTTGGGAATAAGATACTCTCTTGATATGTCAAAAATTATAGACCAGCATCTACCGCTTGAGGGTGGCGCCATAAAGATTTTGTTCGGGTTTAATAAAGGTTATTATTTTACCATCCTAAAAGCCTTTTGCAAAGCAAATAAAATAAGCATGGAAAAGCCTTATGAAGAGTTAGAGGATTATGAGCAAAAAGCGATTCTTCACGGCGGTCTTGATGAAATTTCTTTTGAATGGAAAGGTCAGAATATCAAGAAAAAGTTTGACGGTGTTATAAAGATGGCATATGAAGTGCTAAAAGATGACAAAGACTTAAATGAATACATGAGTGAAAAAACCTGCGAAGCGTGTAATGGGTATAGGCTAAAAAAAGAGTCTTTAAGCGTAAAAGTTGCAGATCGTGGAATAGCAGATGTTATATCTATGCCGATAGAAGAGAGTTTTGAATTTTTTGACGATGTTGAGCTTAAAAAAAGATTTTCTTATCTTAATGAACAGCAAAAAATGATAGCGACGCCAATTATAAAAGAGATAAGAGAGAGACTGTTTTTCTTATATGATGTCGGACTTGGATATCTTTCGCTTTCAAGGGATGCAAGAACAATAAGCGGCGGTGAAGCTCAGAGAATAAGAATAGCTTCTCAAATAGGAAGCGGGCTAACTGGAGTTATGTATGTGCTTGATGAGCCAAGTATCGGTCTGCATGAAAGAGACACGATAAAGCTTATAAGAACCCTAAAAAGCCTTCAAAAAAAAGGTAATAGCGTAATAGTCGTAGAGCATGACAAAGAGACGATAGACAGCGCCGATTTTATAGTGGACATAGGTCCTGGTGCCGGAAAATACGGCGGAGAGGTTGTTTTTGCCGGTACAAAAGATGAGCTTTATAAAAGCAATACGCAAACTGCTGAATATTTAAGCCAGAGAAAAAAGATTGAGTATTATTACAGAAGACCGCAAAACGAGTGGATTGAGATAAAAAATGTAAATATAAACAATATTAAAAATCTTGATGTTGCAATTCCTCTTAAAAATTTTGTAGCAGTTACGGGAGTAAGCGGAAGCGGAAAGAGTTCTTTGGTTCTTCAAACACTGCTTCCTGTGGCAAGAGAGCTATTAAATCATGCTAGAAAAATCAAAAAAATAGCAGGTGTCGAGATAGAAGGATTGGAAAAACTTGACAAGGTGATCTATCTTGATCAAACGCCAATAGGCAGAACACCAAGAAGCATACCGGCTACATACACCGGAATGATGGATGACATAAGGGAGTTGTTTTCAAAAACAAAAGAGGCGCTTATTAGGGGATATGATATTGGGCGGTTTAGTTTCAATATGAAAGGCGGAAGATGCGAGAAGTGTCAAGGCGAGGGGCAGATAAAAATAGAAATGCACTTTTTGCCTGATGTTATGGTCAAGTGTGATGCTTGCAATGGCAAAAGATATAATGCCCAAACTTTAGAAGTTTTGTATAATGGCAAAAATATTTCTGATGTTTTGTCGATGAGTGTAGACGAAGCTTATGAGTTTTTTAAAGCGCATCCAAAAATTTTTGCAAAGCTTCATACGCTAAAAGATGTAGGGCTTGGTTATATTACTTTGGGACAGAATGCCATAACTCTCTCAGGCGGAGAGGCGCAGAGAATAAAACTATCAAAAGAGCTTAGCAGAAAAGACACAGGCAGTACACTGTATATTTTGGATGAACCTACTACTGGGCTACACTTTGCGGATGTTGATAAGCTTACAAAAGTTCTTCATAATCTAACGGAGCTCGGCAATAGCGTAATAGTAATTGAGCACAATCTTGATGTGATAAAAAATGCTGATTATATTATAGATGTGGGTCCTGAGGGCGGAAACAAAGGTGGTAAAATAATCTCAAAAGGAACTCCAGAAGAGGTAGCAAACTCATATAAAGAGAGCAAAAGCTATACTGGAGAGTTTTTGAAAAAAGAGCTGGAAAGAAATTTATAAAAAAGGTTTTTTATGAAAAGCATTGTTTTTTTATTGTTGATTAGTAGTTTTTTGTGTGCAGACTGGAGTAGTGCTTATGGCTACGGTGATGATATTCTTATGCCGAACAAAAATTTTAACTACAATAAAGAGTTTTTAAAGAGTACTGAAGAGAAAATTACCCGTGACGAGAGTATGAAAAATTTAATATCTCCGATAGTTAGCGAAGATGGCGTCAAAAAGGAAAAAAAAGACGGCAACTACGAAAAAAATACAAAAGATTTTTTTTATAGCACGAATAAAAGATTGTACTATGAAGATGGCGTAAAAAATCACAAAAAATTCCCTACAACGGATTATTGATGAATCTGGTTTTGTATGTTGCACTAGGCGGTGCAATTGGTGCGTTGGCTAGATATTGGGCAGTTCTTTTTTTTGCAGAGCATTGGCTTAGCAAGTATCATTTTGCTACCCTTTTTGTAAATACTCTCGGTTCGTTTATAATGCTTTTTTTTATGACGCTATTTATGTATAAATTCTCTTTCCCTCTTTCCGTAAGACTTTTTATAGCTACTGGCTTCTTGGGAGCATTTACGACTTTTTCTACATTTAGCTATGAAACTATCCATCTTTTTGAAAATGGCGAAATTTCACAAGCATTTTTGAATATATTTTTGAATAACTTTTTTGCAATCGGAGCAGGAGTTGGTGGCTACTATCTGGCGAAGATGATGACGAATGTGTAAAAAATATTGGAGTTAAGTATGGTAAAAACTGAAAGAGAGGGGTTTTTAAAGCTTCTTAGGGCAGGTTTTCCGGAACTATTTTTTTCTACTATTTATGCATGCGGTGTTGTGATTATTGAGGCCTTTTTTGGCGATAAGCTATATAGTCTCCCTAGTGGAATAGCTAGTGTTACCGGTCTTGCCGTTGCTTTTTTTGTTG
>JAUPLZ010000067.1 GCA_030836705.1 Campylobacterota bacterium | reverse complement strand
TCCATCATCAGAAAGAGTATTTGGCACAAAACCATAATTTGCCGGATAATACATAGCTGAATACATCATTCTATCCACCTCAACAATTCCACTCTCTTTGTCAACCTCATATTTTACGCTTGAATTTAGAGGAACCTCTATAATTACATTTACTTTTGACGGGTTCTCGCCAGGTGTTATTTTTGAAATATCCATAATTTATACTCTCCTTTATATTTTACTCTGGATAAAATTATCCATATCGTTTACTATCTCTTCTATTGTTCTTTCGCCGTTTATTACATGCAAAAGTGACTTTTTTGTATAAAAAGATTGAATTACAGACAATGGCGCAGTATAAACTTTCATCCTGTTGTTAAATACCTCTTCATTGTCATCGGCACCTCTAGCACGACCAAGAACTCTATCTCTTGCAACTTCTTGACTTACTTTTACTTCTATTACATTTACAAGTTTTACATCGCTTGTTTTTTCAAGGTGTGCATTAAGAGCCATCATTTGGTCTTCGCTTCTTGGAAAGCCGTCTATTAAAATTACATCTTTTGGAGAATTTTGTATAGCTCCAACAACCGTAGAAATCACAATATCAAGCGGAACTAAATTTCCGTTTGAAATAAAACCGTCTATAATCTTGCCTCTTTCACTGCCGCTTGCAACTTCAGCCCTTAAAAGATCTCCGGTTGAGTAGTGGGCAACTTTATGAGGATGTCTTTCGTTTATAAGTTGTGCATCTGTTGTTTTTCCACTACCTGGTGCACCTATTATTAAAAATAATTTTTTCATTTATTTCTCCTATAATTGTTTAAAAGATTACTCTTTTGAGTTTGCCTGTCTTATTCTAAGCCCAAGCTCTTTAAGCTGATTTGCATCGGCATCAGATGGCGCCATTGTCATTATACACTGAGCTTTTTGCGTCTTTGGAAATGCTATAACATCTCTTATGCTTTGACTCTTTGTCATAAGCATAATTAGCCTATCAAGCCCTAGTGCAAAACCGCCATGCGGTGGTGCGCCAAATTTAAGCGCATCCAGCAAAAAGCCGAATTTATTTCTTTGCTCTTCTTCATTTATACCAAGAAGCTTAAAAACATCTTGCTGAACTGATTCTTTGTGTATTCTTATGCTGCCGCCGCCTAGTTCGTATCCGTTTAGAACAATATCATAGGCAATTGATTCAATATCTTCTATGTTTTCTTTATCTAAGCTTTTTGGCATTGTAAAAGGATGATGCATCGCTTTTACGCGACCCTCTTCAATCTCAAACATTGGAAAGTCAACAACCCATAAAAATTCATATCTATTTTGGTCAATAATTCCCATTCTATTGGCAATCTCTATTCTAAGCCTGCCCATATAATCAAGAACTTTTTTCTTTTCGCCTGCACCAAAAAATACTATATCGTTAACTTCAAGCGCACATCTTTTTGAAAGCTCTTGAAGGTCTTTATCTTCAAAAAATTTAACAAGAGGACCTTTTAGACCGTCTTCTTTTACTTGAAAATATCCAAGTCCGCCGGCACCGAATTTTTTGACAAAATCCTCAAGCTCTTTTAGCGTTTTTCTAGTAAAAAACTCATCACCTTTTGGAACTCTTAATGCCTTGATTCTGTTAATATGCGGCTTTTTTCCAACTTCGGCAAAAAAATCATTTGTAGAATTTGCAAAAATATCCGAAACCTCGACCATTTGCATGTCATATCTTAAATCCGGTTTGTCACTTCCATATTTTTCAGCCGCCTCTTCATGTCTCATTCTTCTAAAAGGAGGTTTTATTTCAATATCAGCTGCCTTAAAAGCATCAACAAGCATATTTTCAACAACATTCATTACATCTTCTTGAGTGCAAAAGCTCATCTCTAAGTCTACTTGTGTAAATTCAGGCTGTCTATCGCTTCTTAAATCTTCATCCCTAAAACATCTTGCTACTTGAAAATATCTATCAAAACCAGAAACCATCAAAAGCTGCTTAAAAAGCTGAGGAGATTGAGGAAGTGCGTAAAATTCACCCGGATAAACTCTGCTTGGCACCAAATAATCTCTAGCGCCTTCTGGAGTTGGTTTTGTGATTATCGGGGTCTCCACATCAAGAAAACCTTGTTTGTCCAAATTGTTTCTAAGAGCTACGCTAACTTTTGAACGAAGTTTAAATATGCTATATGCTTTTTCGGTTCTTAAATCAAGATATCTATATTTTAATCTTAAATCTTCATGAACAGTTGAATCACCAATTATAAAAGGGGTTGTCTCGCTTTTATTTTCAACAATCAACTCACTAACTATAAGTTCTATGTCGCCTGTTTTAAGCTTAGGGTTTTGAAGACCTTCACCTCTTGCCTTTATAACGCCTTTTGCGATTAATACAAACTCATCTCTTACGCTTGTAGCTATCTTATGAACCTCTTGGCTATGCGTTGGGTCGCAAACTGCTTGCAATATACCGCTTTTATCACGCATATCAATAAAAATTACCCCTCCGTGGTCACGGTGGTTTTTTGCCCACCCAGCCACGCTTACCTCTTGACCTATGTTGCTACTATTTAGTTCTGTACAATAATGTGTTCTCAATATTATGTCCTTGGACGCATATAGAATTTTCTGGATTCTAACCTATTTTAACTTCCTAAATGGTAAAATGCGCACCATGCAGACAAATAGTAGTGAAAGAATAGAAAAACTAGAAACAATTGGTGTGGTTTTAAGACCAAATGCACCAGAATTAAGAGAGTATTATCTTAATTTTAAAAACTTTTTGAAATTAAAAAATATTAAAGCTATCTTAGATAAAAAATCAGCAAGAATGATTGGCGAACACGGTATTGATTTTTATGAAATGTGCAAACAAAGCGACATAATCATTTCGCTAGGCGGAGATGGCACGCTAATTTCGGCAGCTAGAAAAAGTATCGATTTTCAAAAACCCATTCTTGGAGTAAATATGGGAAAATTGGGCTTTTTGACTGATTTCAAATCCAATGAACTTAATGAATGTATTGATGCACTTTTAAATGGCGACTACCGAATAGACCTTAGAATGGTTATTGATGTTGAGGCGCTTCTTTCTGGCTACAAAGGTCAATTTAAAGTCATCAACGATCTTGTAGTTAGGCATAAAAAAGCAAAAATGGTGCATATAAAACTATATGTTGACGGCATTCTTGTGAATAATTATTTTGGCGATGGACTTATTGTTTCAACCCCTACCGGTGCGACCGGATATAACCTTTCAGCCGGTGGTCCAATAGTGTTTCCTTATGCTAAAAATTTTATTATTACGCCTATCTGTCCACACTCACTTACGCAGCGACCAATAGTGCTTCCTGTAAATTTTGATATTACACTTAGCGTCGGCGATGATGATTGCATGGCTCTTTTGGATGGGCAAGATAGTTTTACACTAAATTCACACGATGAGATAAAAATAGGAATGTCAAAAACTAATGCCAAAATGATACACCATAAAAATAGGAACTTTTTTAAAGTAATTAGTGAAAAATTGCACTGGGGCGATTAATTAAAAAAAATAAAGAGGATTAAATAATGTATATTGAAAATATAAAATTTTCACTTTGGGCGGACTTTATAGAGAGAGATTTTTTGGAAAAAAAATTCATAGAATTAGTAAATAGCGGCATAGTAAACGGCGCGACCAGCAATCCAGCTATTTTCAAAAATGCTTTTTTAAACTCAAAAGCTTACGAAGAGCAAAAAAAAGAACTCGGACTAAAAGGCAAAAAACTATATGAAGCATTGGCAATTGCAGATATTCAAAGAGCGGCGGATATTTTAAAACCGCTATATGAAAGAGGCGATGACGGCTTTGTGAGTATAGAAGTTGATCCTTTTTATTGCGATGATACTGCCGCTACGATTGAAGATGGAATTTCTCTTTATAATGCGATTAATAGAAAAAATGTAATGATAAAAATCCCAGCCACAAAAGCCGGATATGATGCAATGAAAACTCTATTAGCAAAAGGAATTCATATAAATGCGACTCTAATTTTTTCAGTCGAACAGGCAAAAAAAGTTTTAGAAGCTTACAAGTCTTCAAATGCTCCAAAGGGAACTAAGCTAGTAATCAGCGTGTTTGTCAGCAGATTTGATAGACTGCTTGACGAGAAGCTGCCAATGAATCTTAAAGGAATGGCAGGAGTTATGAATGCTTCAAAAATTTATAACATCATTCAAGATGCCAAACTAGAAGATGTAAAAACTCTCTTTGCAAGTACAGGAGTAAAGGGCGATATATATGAGCCAAGCTATTATGTCGATGAATTAATAGGGGCAAACTGTATCAATACGGCACCGATAGAGACAATAGATGCTTTTGTAAAAAATGGCGTAAAGGAACAAGCTCTTCCAAGAGATGAAGCCATAATAAATAAATATTTTATGATTTTAAGCGATATGAAAATAGATTTTCAAGCAGTATGTAATGAGCTTCTTAACGATGGTATTTTGCAATTTAAGGATGCCTTCAGAGATATAATTAAGGCATTAGAAAAATAGAGGATTCTATTATGAAAGTTGATGTCAGCCAGTTAAGTTTTGAATTTACTGCAAAACTCAAAGAACACCTGCAAAAGCTCATTGAACTGGGCGGAAGTGATTTGCACTTAAAAGCAGAAGCGAAAATAAGAGCTAGAATCAACGGGGATATAGTTATTTTAAGTGATGATATTTTTAAAAAACAAGACATGATTACGCTTGCTAAAGAGGTTTTAAGAGGAAGATTTGGTGAGCTAGTTGAGCAAAAACAGGTTGATTTTACATTTTTGTTAAATGATGATTACCGCTTTAGGGGAAATTTATTTTTTCAAAAAGACGGGGTTTCAGCCGTATTTCGTGTAATTCCTACAAAAATATTAACCTTTAAAGATCTTAAATTCCCACAAATAATGGACAAAATAGCGGACGAGGCACACAGAGGAATTATTTTAGTTACAGGCGCAACCGGAAGCGGTAAATCAACTACGCTTGCTTCAATAATTGATGCAATAAACGAAAGACACTCAAAACACATTATAACAATAGAAGATCCAATAGAATTTATTCATCAAGACAAAAAAAGCATAATCAATCAAAGAAGCTTAGGTGAAGATGCACTAAATTTTGCATCGGCTCTTAAAGGCTCACTAAGAGAAGATCCGGATGTTATTCTAATCGGTGAAATGAGAGATTTAGAAAGTATGGAAATAGCCCTTCATGCGGCAGAGACTGGGCATTTAGTACTTGGAACACTCCATACTACCGATGTTACCGAAACAATAAACAGAATAATCGGTATGTTTCCCGTAAATGAACAAAATCGAATAAGACTCACTTTGGCTTCGGTCATACAGGCAGTAATTTCCCAAAGGCTCGTCAAAGATAAAAAAGGAAAAAGAAGAGCTGCACTTGAAGTTCTAGTAAAAACAGAACGAATAAGCGACTTAATAAGAAAAGAGAGAGATGATGAGATTAAAATGTCGCTTGAAGACGGAAAAGATGTGTACGGCACGCAAACTTTTGATCAAGCTCTTTATGACCTTTGCAAAAGCGGGGATGTGGACGAAGAAGAAGCGCTGGCAAACGCCACAAGTCCTGACAATCTAAAATTACGATTTAGGGGTGTCGGCTCCGTAAACTCAACATCAGATAGTGCGCTAAGAAAAGAAGAGGCGATAATCGGAATAAAAAAATTAGACGAGTAAGCATTAGCTCTAAATATTACTTTTTTAATAATCTTATCAGTATTTTTGGATATAATCCCGCTTTATAAAAAATCCGAAGGATATAGACAATGTTAGAAGGCATAGTTAGAGAGAGTACTGTAAAACAAGCTACAAAACAGCTAAAAAGGGATGGTTATCTAATTGCTAACATATATGGTGCCGGTGTTGAGAATATCAATGCTGCGTTCAAGAAAAATGAATTTATCAGATATGTTAAAAATAAAGATGGCTTAAAATTCGATGTAAAAGTAGCAGGCAAAAAATTTCCTGTTGTTATTGAAGCTTACCAAAAGCATCCGGTTACTTCAGACCTTATTCATGTTGATTTAAGAGCGTTATCAGAAGATAAAGAATCTAGATTTTTTATTCCTGTAAAACCGGTTGGCAGACCTAAAGGTCTTAAAAACCAAGGTGTTTTGCTTACAAATGTAAGAAGAGTAAAAGTAAAGTGCAAACCGTCTGATCTTCCAGAAACTTTTGAGATAAATGTAGAAGAGCTTGATGTTGGCGACAACATTCTTGTAAGAGATATCCAAACTCCAAAAAATGTCAAAATGGTAAGCGAAGGAAGAATAGCGGTATTTAGCGTAATAAAAGCTAAATAGTGACTCTTATTGTAGGTCTTGGTAATCCTGGCAAAGCTTACGAAAAAAACAGACACAACATTGGCTTTATGGTAATCGATTATTTAATCGATAGCCTTAAAGCCTCCTCAATAAAAAAATCTTCATTTGATGGCGAACTTTTCAAAAAAGACGATATTTACCTGCTAAAACCTACTACTTTTATGAATCTAAGCGGCAAGAGCGTCTTAGCTGTAATGCAGTTTTATAAAATAAAAAAGCTTATAGTAATTCATGACGATCTTGATCTTGAGTTTGGAGCATTACGATTTAAAATTGGCGGCGGAAGCGGTGGGCACAACGGTTTAAAATCAATCGACTCATTAATGGGCAAAGAGTATATTCGAGTAAGAATGGGAATAGGCAAACCTGAACAAAAAGAGATGGTGGCAAGTTATGTTCTTAGTGATTTTAACAAAGAGCAATCACAAGATCTTGACGCATGGATAAAGAAAGCCTCAGAGGCATCTTTAAAACTTATTGAAAATCCGCTAGAAACAATATCCTCTCTTTACTCGCAAAAAAAGATAGCCTAAGCAGCGGTCAAAATGTTAAACTTTTATCTTATAAAACTATATATCAGGCAGATTTTAACTATTTTTATCGCCTTAGAAATATTTTATGCCGGAATAGATTTTATTGGTGCCTCCTCTTTGCTTCCGGATTCGGCAAACTTGAGACTTCTTTATGCAATATTTACGCTTGGCACAGCAATGAAAATAACTCTCCCACTCTCATTGATATTTGCGATGATAGCTTCAAAAATCTATCTTATAAGAACCAACGAACTCGTTATAGCATATGCCCTTGGCGCCAAAAAAAGAGAGATTTTAAAACCATTTATTTTGATTTCTTCAATAATATCTATTTTGTATATCGCTTTATACGCTACGCCTTTTGCATATTTTGACCAGATGGCTCAATCAATAAAAAAAGATAAATATTTTGTCTCTGTTACAAAAAATATATTTGTAAAATACGACAATAGCTACATCTATATCGAGAGGCTTTTTCCGGCACAAAAAAGTGCAATAGGCGTCAGGGTTTTTGAATTAAATAATGATGTATTATCAAGAGTAATAGTAAGCGAAAATGCCTATTTTTCACAAAATAAATGGACTCTTTATGACGGCAAAATAATTAACAAGCCGCTAGTAAGCGGGATTCAAGAAGACGGAATTAAAATAAGCAACTTTAAACAATATGACATTCTTGAAGGCTTTGATCCTAAGATTGTTGATAAAATATATGAAGGCGGCGGTTCTTATTCTCTAATTGATGCGTTTGACGCTATTTTAATGCTCAAAAAACAAAATGCAAATATAGACAAAATCGTAAGCTCTATAGTTACAACTGTCGTTATACCTCTTTTTGCGCCATTAATTGTTATTATTATTTTCTTTTTTGTTCCAATAAGCAGTAGATTTTTTAATTTAACTCTTTTTTCATCGGGAGCTATATTTTTAACACTGGCTGCTTGGGGGTTTTTGTTCGCCATGGCAACACTTTCGCAAAACGACACCGTAAATGTCTGGCTTGCTGTAGTAGCGCCATTTGTTTTGCTTTTTTTTACAGCGCTATTTTTTTATAAAAAAATATCATAAATATAACTATTTAAACACACATTACCCACAAAACATTCTAAAGCAATTTTTGGATAAAATCATCTAATTAAGCTATTTTTGCACTAGGGGTTTTGTTTGAATTTTGGGTCTTTGGCAAAAGAGTATGGAACACCTCTTTATGTTTACAATTTTAACTATTTTAAAGAGCAGTACGAAAAGCTAAAAAATGCTTTTTCAGGCAGAAAATCACTTCTTGCGTATGCTATAAAAGCAAATTCAAACCTTTCTGTTGTTAAACATTTTGGTGAATTAGGAAGCGGCGCTGATTGTGTTTCTATCGGCGAGGTCAGGCGAGCATTAAAAGCTGGAATCAAGCCTTACAAAATTATTTTTAGCGGCGTCGGAAAAAGGGACGACGAAATAAAAGAGGCTATTGAATCGGATATACTTTTTATAAATGCTGAAAGCGAAGGCGAGCTAAAAAGAATTGAAGCAATAGCAAAAGAGCTTGGCAAAGAAGCAAGAATTAGTCTAAGAGTAAATCCAAATATAGATGCAAAAACACATCCTTATATTTCCACAGGGCTTTCGGAAAATAAATTCGGCGTTTCTATTGATGAAGCAAAAAAGCTATATCTTTATGCGCATAAATCAAACAATCTAAACCCAGTCGGAATTCATTTTCACATAGGAAGCCAACTAACCAAACTAGAACCGATACTTGAATCAAGCAAGATAGTAGCTGATCTTGTAAGAAATCTTGCAAAAATTAATATAGATATAAAATTTTTTGATGTCGGCGGTGGTTTGGGCGTAAAATACAACAATGAATCAACAATAGAACCTTACGATTATGCACAAGCCATTCTTTCGACACTAAGCGGACTGGATGTAACGATAGTGTGCGAACCAGGGCGATTTTTAGTAGCAAACGGCGGATATTTTATAACCAAAGTTTTATACGAAAAAAAGAGCGACTCTAAAAGATTCGTAATTGTCGACGGCGGGATGAACGACCTAATAAGACCGTCGCTGTACAACGCTTATCACAAAATAGAAGTTTTAGGAAAAGAGAGAGATGCCGGAAGTGTTGTTGATGTGGTTGGACCGGTTTGTGAAAGCGGCGATTTTCTTGCCAAAAACATAGAGCTGCCACAAACTATACATAATGATTTATTAGTAGTTCATAGCAGCGGCGCATACGGATTTGTAATGAGCAGCAACTACAACACAAGAGCAAGACCGGCGGAAGTAGCATTGATAGATGATAAGCCAAAACTAATTAGAAAAAGAGAGAGTTTTGAGGATATTATCGCCTTAGAAGAAGAATTTATACAAGAGTAAGCATGAGCAGCGAATTAAGCACCCTAAGAGCCAAAATAGACTCAATAGACAACACCATACTCAAGCTTTTAAATGAGCGAATGGAGATTGTAAAAGAAGTTGGAAAATTCAAAAACAAAGAAGGCGGCGCTATCTATAGACCGGAAAGAGAAAACGAAATAATAGAAAGGCTCTCAAGTCAAAACAACGGTCTTTTGACAAAAAGCGGAATCGAGGCTATATATCTTGAAATTTTTGCCGTTTCAAGAAACCTAGAAAGACCAGAAAAAATAGCCTATCTAGGACCGATTGGAAGCTTTACGCATCAAGCAGCAGAAAGCCGCTTCGGCGCAATGAGCGATTACTTATCGATGAACTCAATCAGGGCGGTTTTTAAAGCTCTTGAAAACAAAAGAGCTAAATTTGGCGTAGTCCCGATTGAAAACAGCAGAGACGGTATAGTCGGAGAGACGCTTGATTATTTGGGTGAATCAGAACAAAAAATCGTAGCCGAATTAACCATGCCAATACACCTTTCTTTCGCCTCGCAATGTGAAAAGCTGCACAATATAAAAAGAATCTACTCAAAAGATAAAGGCTTTGGGCAGTGCAAAAACTTTTTGATAGAGCACCATCTTGAAGAGATAGAGAGAGTTCCGGTAGAATCAACGGCAAAAGCTGCAAAAATGGCAAAAGAAGATAAAGAGAGTGCCGCCATTTGCTCACACATCGCTTCAAAGCTCTACAATCTGCCGACAATGTTTGAAAATATAGAAGATATCAGCACAAATAAAACTAGATTTATTATTCTTAG
Organism: Campylobacterota bacterium; assembly: GCA_030836705.1. Classification (GTDB taxonomy): domain Bacteria; phylum Campylobacterota; class Campylobacteria; order Campylobacterales; family SZUA-545; genus JAUPLZ01. The sequence goes on along the minus strand of JAUPLZ010000067.1, from coordinate 1,080 downwards.
TGATTTTAAAAATCAAAAAAGCAATAACGACAAAACAACAATCCTTGCAAAACTAGAAAACAAACCGGGGAGTTTGGTGAATTTCTTACAAGAATTTAACAACAGCGGCATAAATCTTATAAAAATAGAATCTAGACCGTCAATGGATAATGATGATTTTAGCTCATGGTTTTATATTGATTTTGACGGACATTGCGATGATAAAAGCGTTCAAGAGATATTAAGCAGACACGCTAAAGAGATTAAATGGCTTGGAAGCTACATAAAAGGTAATAACTAAATGAAATACAATAAAGTTTTAGACTCTATAAAAAATTACGAAGCAGGAAAGCCGATAGAGCTTGTAGTAAGAGAGTATGGGATAGATCCAAAAAGTGTTATAAAGCTTGCCTCAAATGAAAATCCTTACGGAACAAGCCCAAAAGTAATAGCACTATTAAAAGAGATAGCAAACAAGGCTTCTATTTATCCTGATGATTCGTATTTTGAACTAAAAGAGGCTTTGGCACTTGAGTACGGCGTAAAAAAAGAGGAGATTATAATAGGTTCTGGAAGCGATCAGGTTCTTGAATTTGCAGTTCATGCGGTTTTAAACGAAAATGAGAGTGTTCTTATGAACAATATTACTTTTGCTATGTACGAAATATACGCAAAAACTACAGGTGCAAAAATCATTAAAACAAAATCAGTCCACCATGATTTAAATGAATTTTATGAGCTTTACAAAAAAGAAAAACCGAAGCTAATTTTTATCTGCACACCAAACAACCCAACTGGAGATGCTATAAAAAAAGATGAACTCTTGGCGTTTTTGGACAAAATCGACAGCGAAACAATGGTTATAGTTGACGGTGCGTATATGGAATATGCGAAATTTAAAGACATAAATACCTACATAAATACTAACGAGCTTATAAAAAAATATTCAAATGTTATCTATACCGGTACTTTTTCAAAAGCATATGGGCTTGGCGGAATGAGGGTTGGATTTGGAATAGCACAAAAAGAAATCATATCAACTCTTCACAAGCTAAGACCGCCTTTTAATATCACAACCCTTTCACTTGCAAGCGCCATAGA
>JAUPLZ010000066.1 GCA_030836705.1 Campylobacterota bacterium | reverse complement strand
TTAGAAACTCCACTTGCTCCAAAGACTGTTAATAATATTTTGGCACTTCTTGGCACTATTATAAAATTTGGAATCAATGAAGAGCTACTAAAAAATGATATATCAAAGTTTATTAAAAAAGATACTATCGATAACGATAGAGAAAGATTTTTAACGGTTGAAGAAATTAAAAAACTTTACAAAGAAGTAGATCACGACAAAAGACTCTATATCTTTTGTAAGCTATCACTAACAACAGGTGCAAGACTTGCTTCTACAATGAATATTAGAAAAAATGACATAAATTTAGCACATAAAATACTTACGCTCAAAGATTTTAAAAATAATACTACATATAAAGCATTTTTGAAAGATGATATTGTAGAACTCTTGAAGGACTACGCAGCAGATATAGACCATGCAGAAAAACTATTTGATGTTAACGAAACTACAATCCAAAAGCCTTTAAGAGAGATACTAAATAGACTTTTTAATAAAAAATTAGATACAAGCGATAGAAAAAACAGAGTCGTTGTACACACTCTTAGACACACATTCGCTTCACACCTTGCAATCAATGGAACGCCTATATTTACGATTCAAAAACTTATGAACCACAAAGATATAAAAATGACTCTAAGATATGCAAAATTAGCTGATCATAGCGGCAGAAATGAAGTGGATAGTTTGGAATTTTGATATAATTTCAGTGCGGTTCTGCTGTAGCTATATGCGACAGCTGGAACTGTGCATATAGTTTTAGTAAATCCTAAACCGTAAAGGATAGTGATTTACATGTCAAAGATTATTAGACTAATCTTAGAAGTTGTCCGCGAGATACTTAGGTATTTCGACGACAATTAAAACGCTGAGAGGGGATTTTTCCTCTCTCGTATGCAAATTATAGCATAAACAAAGAAATCTTCAATATTTTGATAAAAAAATCGCAATTCTTTTTATCAACTAATTTAAAAATTTAAGGTTAAACTCTTACTTTTGTAAAAAGCATTTCCTATAATCCTCAAATAACATAATAATACATATCAAAGCATTATAAGGCTTAGTTATTTAACTCAGGCAAAAAACTTTTGAAATTACTATACTGTTACATACAAAGAGAACTATGAAAATTAGGGATTTTTGAAGTGGTAGATTGAAGAACTTTATAAGACTCTTTCTCAAGTTTAGCGACTAGAAAGACTTATAAAGCGAACACTTTTAATAAAAGTTGCCGTAATTGTACACTCACTTTTATTAAAGTTTCTTTATCTCCTACAAAATCAACACAAAGATTATGTAAGATGAAATATTTTCAAAACGAACTTAACAAAACTCTCAAACGCTTCAACAAGATAAGACTCTATCATGCTCATGGGTGGATGAACATTTTGCCGATGAAGTACCTCAAAAAGAACCCTCAAAGATATAATCAAATACAACTCAATACAGATACCCACTTTAACGCTATTATCATGGACATAGACGATGAAGAACTGCTCACAGAGTGGAACGCTGTCGGCTTACCTACTCCCACAATCCAAACATTAAACAAACACAACGACAAAGCTCATTTAGTATGGCTTTTAAATGTGCCGGTAAGCAAAAAAAACCGCAAAGCAATCAAATACTACAAAGATATCGTTAACAGCATTAAGCAGCTTATAGGAGCAGATAAAGCTTATCAGAACCACCAGACAAAAAACTTTTTAAATGAAGAACTCTACAGAACCACCTACAATGATGTAGCTTATGATTTAGGCGATTTTCAAGGGTTTATAATAAAAGATGAAAAGTACCAAGACGATTTAGCTGAATTAGAAAGTACCGGAAGCCGACATATAGATCTATTTAATAATCTTAGACGCTACGGCTATACAATTGCAAAACATAAAAACTTGCAAGAGAAGCTAGAAAAACGGGCAGAGCTACTTAACGAACAATTTGATGAACCCATTAAACCAAAATCAATAATCAAATCTGTTTTAAATTTTTGTGAAGAAAATAAAAATAATTTCAAGGCGGCCGCTAAACAAACAGCCGGAACAATGAAGTTTAAAAAGATAAAAAATCTATCTCAAGAACAGTATAAAAACGAAGTGCATAAAAGACAAAGCAAATCTGCTTCAAGAACAGCAGATATAAAGCGTTTAAAAGCTTCTGGACGCATTAAAGCTACTGTTGAAGCGCTACTACGCAAAAAGATTAAAATAACCTACACAAACATTGCAAAACACGCAAAAATGGCACTTAGAACAGTTAAAAATCATACAAAGATAGTTCAACTTTTTACTAAAAAAATCAATGGTGCAATTAGCTCTATAAGGGTAATAGCACTTGAGGCGGGCGGAGCCTGCACCTTACCTCTAAAGTGCTGGCTAGTTGAATTTCAATCTAAAAATTTACAAAATGAAGGAGATATCAGATGTTATCAACACATTATATCAGGATAGATTCACTTGAGTTTCAGAATAGGCTATCTGCGGTACTTGAGCTATTTGAGGATTACAAAGACAAAGAACGATACTCAATAGTAGAGACCAATGGGTCATTGGAGGTTAAGCCGTTAGAGCCAGAGTATGTAGAAAGCTTTAATCTATTACCAATTCGAAAAAGATATCTAACAACGAAAGAAAAAAGATTGATAGAAAAATATTTAAATAACTTGACAATAAGTTATCAAATATGATAACATTACTCTATGAATAAATGGAATATATCTTTTTATAGTGCAAGAGTTGAAAAAGAGACTTTATCGTTTCCTGATGGGATCTTAGCAGACTTTATTAGAATAGGCGAGATGATAGAGAAGCACGGACCAAACCTTGGTAAACCTCATACCGACTCTTTAGGTAATAAGCTCTTTGAAATAAGAGCAAAAGCCAAAGAGGGTATAGGACGTTCTCTCTTTGGCTATGCAATTGAAAAAACTAATGAGATAGTGATTCTGTTCACACGCATCAACTTGGCCACCCGTGCGCATAAACACTTGGCCAGCTGAGAAGGTA
>JAUPLZ010000005.1 GCA_030836705.1 Campylobacterota bacterium | reverse complement strand
TGTAGCTATGTTTTGAATAGCTATTACAAGATGACCCATTGTGGCGGCATCTACATTTTGAATTCCGACAATTCCCTTTTTTTTAGGTATGACCAAAATATGCAAAGGTGCTTGCGGATCAATGTCGTGGAACGCAACTGTATTTTCATCCTCGTACACTATGTTTGCCAGTATTTTTTTGTCTATTATTTTTTCAAAAATATTCATGTAAAACTCCTTTATATTACGAAATGATTATATCTAATAATACTAAACTCTTCTTTCAGGTTGAATATATATTTACATTGGTAAAGTGGTGCAGAATCCAATGTTGGGAAATTATTATGGAAAAAAGAACAAAAATAATAGCAACGGTCGGTCCTGCGTCCGAATCTGTTGAAAAGCTTGTTGAACTTATAAATGCAGGCGTCAATGTGTTTAGGATGAATTTTAGCCATGGTACTCATGAGTATCATCTAGGTGTTTTGTCTAATATTCGCAAAGCTATGAAAGAAACAAACAAAATCGTAGGCATACTTCAAGATATCAGCGGACCAAAAATAAGAGTTGAAAAATTAAAAGAGGATTTTTTTCTAAAAGAGAGTGACAAAATTATATTTCAAAAAGAGAGTATTGTCGGAGAAAAAATAGATGAAAACAACTATAAGCTTTCTATAAATCAGAGCTCAATCATAGATCTTTTAAAAGTGGATGATTTGGTATATCTGTATGACGGTTATATTAGAACACAAGTGGTTGAAAAGCATAACGACTTTGTTGTCATAGAGGTTAAAAACGGGGGGAAGCTATCTTCAAACAAAGGGGTAAATTTTCCAAACACCTCAATAGGCATAGATGTGCTTACCCCAAAGGATAGAGAAGATATGCGCTGGGGTGTCGAAAATGATGTAGATTTTATGGCTATCTCCTTTGTTCAAAATGCAAATGACATGATTGCCGCAAGAGAGATAGTTGATAAACACGGCGGAAAGCAACATCTTTTTGCAAAAATAGAAAAATTTGACGCTGTAGAAAATATTGATTCAATTTTAGAGGTTAGCGACGGAATAATGGTAGCAAGAGGGGATTTGGGTATAGAGGTGCCATATCACGAGGTTCCGGCTATTCAAAAAATGATTATAAAAAAAGCAAATATTGCAAGTAAGCCGGTTATTACGGCGACGCAAATGCTTTTTTCAATGATAGAAAAAGAGTTTGCAACAAGAGCTGAGATAAGCGATGTGGCAAATTCAGTACTAGATGGAACCGATGCCGTTATGCTCTCGGAAGAGAGTGCAGTCGGGCATAATCCCGTTTTGGCTGTTCAAACTATGGCGAACACAATAAAAGGTGCGGAAAAAGTATATCCGTATAATAAATTTTCCCAATTTTCCCATTTTGACGATACGGATATGGTAGATGAATCGGCAACAAGACTTGCAAGCAGCGTCGGTGCATCCGGAATTTTAACAGTAACTTCATCTGGGCAATCAGCTAAAAAAATCGCAAGATACCGCCCAAAGTGTCCAGTTCTTGCGATAGCACATAATGAAAAAGTATTAAGACTTCTTACTATTGTTTGGGGGGTTGTGCCGGCTTTTAAAGCGGATGAGGAAAAGTTTGAAAATATGCTTGGAAAAATTATAAAAGACGGTTTAAGAAGAGAGATTATTGAGCTTGATAAGACATATATGCTAACGGCAGGATATCCGGTTGGAGTTTCAGGAACTACCAATCTTATTAGGATTTTAAAAAGAAACGAGATGGAGTTTTTTAAAAACTACGGGAATTAGCCGTAGACAACTAGCCCGTAATGGTCATTTATTCTATAAAAAGTAGAATCTTCGGTAATAAATAGCTTATTTATCGGGGCTAGTTGGATATAGCTTGTTCTGCTTATTTTTATATTGTTTTCAAGAAAAAATCTTTTTATATTGACAAATTTAATATCATCTACAAATTTATACTCAAAAGAGCTATAAAGCGACATTCTTTTGTAGTTAAAAATATGGCTATCTGTATTTAGCATATCGCTGGCGTATTGCGTTGGTAGGTAACCGCCGAGTTTTGTGAGATGAGGTTCTATCCAGATATATTTTTGCGGCAAAGTCTCTTTTTTTATAAAGATGTGTCTTTTGCCCAGCTTGATTGACTCGCAACCGCTCCAATATTTGTATGCAGGATTGCTAACTTGAAGTTTTTTGTTTATCTCTCTCCAAAGCCAATAATCATCAAGAATGTTATAAAAGTTTTTCAAGCTCTTCTTTTGCCTCTTTGAAATTCGGATTCAATTCCAGCGCTTTTTGATACATTTTTACAGCCTCTTCTTTTTCCTCTGTTTCTTGCAGAAGATTTCCGTAGTTGTAATAGGTAATGTCATAATTTTCGTCAATTTCTAGCGCTTTTTTATAGTGTTGCTTTGCTAGATCGTACATTTTTTGCCCTTTGTATAGCGAAGCGATGGCGTTATGTACTAAATCATCGGAATTATTCAAAACTAGAGAGTTTTTATACTCTTTTATAGCTCTTTCTATTTGATTGTCTTTTGCGAGAATAAAAGCCAATTTATTTAAAATTTCAGTATTGCTTGAGTCGTGTCTGTGAGCGTTTTCCAATAGATTTAAAGCGGTTTGGAAATCGCCTCTTTCATAAGAGGCATCGGCATTTAAAAGCATCTCATCTATCTCTTCATAGGAGTTTTTTTGCATTTGAGGTTTTTTATTGTCCGTTTTTGATTCAAAATTTTGCATATATTCAAAAATCTTATAAACAAAAAAAATAGTTATAATCAAAAGAATGATTTGAAATCCTGACATCTTTTTCCCTTTTTATTTTCCATCATTATATACTTTGTAGTTTTAAACGGTATTGGATAAAATACGCAAAAAAATTAAGGTGCATATTTGAACTGGCAAGAAAAAATCACTCAAGCTGAAAACCTAGCAGGACTTGAAGAAATAAGAGTTGAGCTTTTTGGAAAAAAAGGATATTTTGTCTCTTTGTTTGCAAAGCTAAAAGATATACCAAATGAAGAAAAAAAAGATTTCGCAAACAACCTAAACAGGGAAAAATCGGAACTTGAAAAACTTTTTGAAGAAAAAAAAGAACTGCTTGAAAATGAGGCTTTAAGAAAAGAGATTGAATCCGAAAAGATAGATGTTTCAATGTTTTCGCACATTGAAACAGCCGGCGCAATACATCCGGTTGTCCATACGATGAATGAGATAGTTGAGTTTTTTTCAGCTATGAATTTTTCACTGCATACCGGTCCGCTTGTTGAAGATGATTTTCACAACTTTGAAGCTTTAAATCTCCCGAAATTTCATCCGGCAAGAGAGATGCAGGATACTTTTTATTTTAGAGATGAAAAACTTTTAAGAACTCACACATCGCCAGTTCAAATAAGATCCATGATGAAAACAAAACCGCCTTTTAAGATAATAGCACCGGGACCGGTTTTTAGAAGGGATTATGATTTAACTCATACGCCTATGTTTCATCAAGTAGAAGGGCTTGTCGTCGATGAGGCGAAAAAAATCTCTTTTGCAAATCTTAAGTATATTCTTGAGCATTTTTTAACACATTTTTTCGGTGATGTTAAAGTGCGTTTTAGACCAAGCTTCTTTCCTTTTACGGAACCATCGGCAGAGGTTGATATAAGCTGTATTTTTTGCAACGGTGATGGTTGCAGGGTTTGTAAGCACACGGGTTGGCTTGAGGTTCTTGGATGCGGAATGGTAGATCCTAATGTTTTTAAAGCCGTGGGCTACAAGAATGTAAGCGGATATGCTTTTGGGCTTGGAGTAGAGAGATTTTCTATGCTAAAACACAGAATATCGGATTTGAGATCTTTGTATGAGGGAGATTTGGATTTATTGGAGCAGTTTAGATGATAATTACAAGATCTTGGATAAAAGAGATTATTGATATAAAAAATGACAGTGATAAAAAAATAGAAGATACTTTAAATGCAATCGGTCACGAGGTGGCGAGTGTCAAAAAAATCACTATTCCAGACGGTGTGGTTGTAGGCAAGGTGATTTCTTGCGAAAAGCATCCGGAAGCAGATAAGTTATCGGTTTGCAAGGTTGATATCGGAAAAGAGATTGCACAGATTGTTTGCGGCGCAAGAAATGTAATAGCGGATATTTTTGTAGCTGTCGCTACGCTTGGCGCTAAGCTCCCGGATGGGTTAGAGATTAAGCCGGTTGTTTTAAGAGGCGTTGATAGTCATGGAATGATTTGTTCATCGACAGAGATTGGTCTGCCTAAGATGAATGACGGGATAATGATTCTTGATGAGAGTATAGGCAAACTGAAAGCAGGCAAGGCTTTAAATAGTTATGAGTCTTTAAATGATACGGTAATCGAGGTAGAACTTACCGCAAATAGAGGCGATTGTTTGAGCATCAATGGTATTTGCAGAGAGTTAAGCGCCGCTAACGGCTATCAAAAAAATACAATTTCGTGTGATATTGATGATGATAATGCAAAAGGAATAGGAAGAGTTTTGCAGATCCAGTGCGATTCTGATGTAAACGCCTCTTTGATGTATAAGGTTATAGAATCCATAGGAATAAAATCAAATCTTCTTACCGATATAAGAATGGCTCTTGCAGGAAACTACAAAGAATTTG
>JAUPLZ010000065.1 GCA_030836705.1 Campylobacterota bacterium | reverse complement strand
AAAATATTTTGGCTTATCTACCTCAAACCCTCTCTATCTCCAAAGCTTTTGACTTTATTTTGACACTCGAATCCATCACGAAAAAAACCTCATTTTCTTTTATCATGGAGAGCGAAATGCTTTTGCCGTCTTTAACAATTTGCGCGGTATTTGGCAGGAGTTTTTTAGCCGGGTCGGCTGCTAGAAACTTTTGCCCTAAAAGCTCTAGTTCTGATTTTTTTTGGTTTATGAAGTGGTTTTTTGCCAAAGCGGCACTTTTTTTATATGTGTTCGCCAAATCAAGCATAAATTTTATCCTTGAACTCATCGATTTGGCTTTTATGATTTTTTTTAAATTTAATAATTTCTCTGTTTTTTTTGATATTAACACATTTTTATAATCATTTAATCTATCTTGCAGGCTATCAAGATACAAAAACATCTCTGTTTTATCAGGCAACAAAATCTCCATAGCGGCACTTGGTGTCGGCGCTCTTTTATCTGAGACAAAATCGCTTATGACAAAATCGCTCTCATGCCCAACCGCTGAAATTATGGGAGTTTTTGAGCCAAAAATAGCATCTGCGACTCTCTCTTCATTAAATGCCCACAAATCCTCTATGCTTCCTCCGCCTCTTCCTACCACAATGGCGTCACAGCCTAGTTTGTCGGCATATTTTATATTGTTTGCGATTTGATAACTTGCGTTTTCGCCTTGAACGAGCGTGTTGATGACTATGATTTTTAGCAAGCTCCATCGTTTATTTGCGACTTTTATCATATCTTGTACCGCAGCACCCGTTGCAGATGTAATAATCGCTATTTTTTTTGGAAATTTCGGCAGCGGTTTTTTTCTCGCCTCTTCAAAATATCCTTTTTCTTGAAGCTTTTTTTTAAGCTGTTCATACGCCAAAGCAAGCGCTCCGCTTCCAGCAGGCACAGCCCCAAAACAGTTAAGCTGATACTCGCCTCTTGGCACATAAACACTAAGTGCTGCATCGCAAACGAGGTGAACTCCTACTTCTATTTTGAACTTTAACTTTAGCGCATTCGCTTTAAACATTACGCATTTTATGGTTGAATCTTTGTCTTTTAGAGAGAAATAAACATGACCGCTGGAGTGATAAGTGACATTTGACACCTCACCCTCTACGCTAACTCTCTCAAAAGTGCTTTCAAGAAGCGATTTTATTTGATTATTTAACGCACTTACGGTAAGCGTGTTCATTTAAGCTTTTGGTTTTCTCATGATAAAAAGAGTGGATATCTCAAAGCTATACCCTTTTATAAACTCCTCTTTAAAGCCTGCGCTTTGCATCTCTTCTTTTAGTGATTTTGTAGTTTCAAACGCTTTTATAGAATCGGGTAAATATGTATATGCGTCTGAATGTTTTGAGATGATTTTGCCGATAAAAGGTATCATTTTTTGCATATACCATTTTGTAAATTGACCGAAAACATTCTCTTTTTCAGGCTTCGTAAACTCCAAGACCACAAGCAGTCCGCCTGGTTTTAGAACTCTATAAAACTCCTTCCAAGCATCTTGTCTAGCCACTACATTTCTAATCCCGTACGAAATACTCACAAAATCAGCGCTGTTATCTTTTGCAGGCAATGCCGTGGCGGTTCCTTCTATAAACTTCGCAAACTTTATCTTCTCTTTTGCAACCGCCAGCATGCCCACAGACGGATCCACACCTAGATACTCTTTTACCGGTTTGTTTAGTTTTTTTGATGCCTCATCCCAAAAATAGAGCATATCGCCGGTACCGCATGCCACATCTATAATCTTTGTAATCTTTGGCTCATAGAGTGAAAAACATTTTTTGCAAGCTTTTTGACGCCATCTTTTATCTATGCCAAAACTAAGGAGCCTGTTTAACAAATCATAAGTTGATGAAATTTCATTAAACATATTTATGATTTTTTCTTGTTTTTGCATTTTTTACCTTAGTTTTTTGATTTTTGTTTTATAAAGTTTTAGAATAGACGATGCGCTAGAGTTTTTAAATCCGTCTGGAGTATAAACCACCACATCACAGGCTTCGCTCGCCCACTCTTTTGAATATTCAGCACCGCTTAAATTGGCACTTGTTGAATACATCCAATCAAATCTATTTAAAAACTCATGATATTCGCAATCAGTTGCAACTCTTCTAGCAATAGAGTCATTATATACAAAAGTAGTTTTTTTGGATCTTCTTACTATATTTTTTGCAAAAGCCGGAACTCTTGAGTCTTTTGTGCCGCTTTTAAGAGATGAAAAAGTTAATAAAAACTTCTTTTCATCCGGTCTTTGCTTAATCTTAGCTAGCTTGACATCATCTTGTGAAGCAAAACCGACCGTTGTATCGGTTTGCACAAGATAGACAAGTTTGGTATTCATTTTTTATCTTCCAAGATACTCTTGAAGCGCCTTTGGAGTAAACTCGTCATGCTCTTTGACCTGCTTAATAGCCTCTAAAACCGCTTTTGCCGCAGCTATAGTTGTAACATACGCAATATTGCTTCTTATTACGGCTTGTCTTATCTTCTTTGAATCCTCTTTGCTTGAGCGATTATCGCTTGTGTTGATAACAAGGCTAATCTCTTTGTTTTTAAGAAGGTCTTCGACATTTGGTCTGCCTTCGCTTACTTTTAAAACTTTTTTTGACTCTACGCCGCCCTCTTCAAGCACCTTTTGCGTTCCGCTTGTAGCAACTATCTCGAATCCAGCTTTTATAAAACGCTCGCCAAGCCAAACAGCGCTCTCCTTATCAAGGTCACATAGTGACATAAAAAGAACCCCGCCTGTTGGGATTTTGTTAAATGAAGCAAACTGCGCTTTTGCAAAAGATAGTCCAAAATTACCGCTTATCCCCATAACTTCGCCAGTAGACTTCATCTCTGGACCTAAAATAACATCAGTTCCTGAAAGCTTATTAAATGGAAAAACAGCCTCTTTTACAGCTATTAAATCTTTTAGTTTTGGTTTTAAAACCACGCTGTCATCAATAATTTCGGCTATCGTATAATGCTTAAGCGCATCTCTTAGTTTCTCGCCCCACATAACCCTTGTGGCAACTTTTGCAAGCGGCATGCCTGTGGCTTTTGAAACAAAAGGAACTGTTCTTGAAGCTCTTGGATTTACCTCTATAACATAAACATCGTTTTGATAAATTGCATATTGAACATTCATAAGCCCTTTTACGCCAAGCCCCAAAGCCATTGTTTTTGTTTGGTTTTCTATTTTTTTAATAAGCTCTTCGCTTATGCTTACCGTCGGCAGTGAACAAGCAGAATCGCCTGAGTGAATTCCTGCCTCTTCGATATGCTGCATTATTCCGCCGATATAGACATCTTCACCGTCTGAAATCGCATCCACATCAAGCTCGATAGCTCTATCTAAAAATTTATCTACAAGCAAAGGAGCTTGTGAGCTAATCTCCACCGCTTCATCAACATAAAGCTTAAGTTCTTCGGTATCGTAAACCGTTCTCATGCCGCGACCGCCTAGTACATAACTAGGTCTAACTAGCACCGGATAACCTATCTTCTCTGCAATCTCGAATACTTTTTCTCTTGTTGTCGCAGTGCCGTTTGCCGGTTGCAACAATCCGTTTATTGTAAGAAAATCGGAAAATTTTTCTCTGTCTTCTGCTAAGTCAATCACTTTTGCCGAAGTTCCTATGATTTTTGCGCCTATATCGTTGATAGCATTTGCAAGCTTTAACGGCGTTTGCCCTCCAAAATGGACAATTATGCCATCAGGATTTTCCTCTTCTATAACACTTCTTACGCACTCAAAATTAATCGGCTCAAAATAGAGCACATCGCTTGTATCATAATCAGTAGAAACAGTTTCAGGATTACAGTTGTACATTATGGTTTTTACACCCATTTCAGCCAAGGCAAAAGATGCATGAACGCAGCAATAATCAAACTCTATGCCTTGTCCTATTCTGTTTGGACCGCCGCCGATTATAAGAACCTTTTTCTGGTCATCGGCAACCGGCGTATTTT
>JAUPLZ010000064.1 GCA_030836705.1 Campylobacterota bacterium | reverse complement strand
TATTGCCGTTGTTATGGACTCAAAAAGCGGTGATATTTACGCTATGAGTTCATCAAAGAGATATAACGCTCAAAATCTTGGAAGCGGCGATGTTTTTAAAATGAGCATAAGCGCTTTTCAGTATGTTTACGAACCCGGTTCTGTTATAAAGTCTTTTATAATGGCAGCGCTTTTGGAAGAAAAGCTCATAGGAGAGTATACGCTAATAGACGGACACGGCGGAAAATATAAGCTTGGCAGAGCGACCATAACAGACACGCATGAACAAAATAGATTTACCGCGGAAGAGGCTATTTATCATTCAAGCAATATTGCAATGGCTCAAATAGCACAGAGCTTGACGCCTTATAAATACAAGCAGACAATGCAGGATTTTGGCTTTGAAGAAAAAACCGGTGCCGATATCTCTTATGAGCATATCGGGAAAGTACCGTCTATTACGGAGTTTAAAGATCCGGTTATCAAAGGAACCGTGGCATATGGATATGGGCTTAGTGTTAATTTTATGCAGGTAGTAAAAGCATATAACGCATTCAATAATGACGGCAAGATAATAGAACCTAAAATTGCTAGAAAAGTTTCTCTTGATAAAGAGAGGGTTTTTAATATAACAAAAAATGAAAAGCAGGCTATTTCGCAAGTAACCGCAATGAAGATGCTTAAAATGTTACGAAAAGTCGTAACTCAAGGAACCGGAGTAAGTGCAAATATCGATGGTGTTTTTTTGGCAGGAAAAACCGGTACGGCAATGGTTGCAAAAGGCGCAGGATATGCAAATATTTATAATAGTTCTTTTGTCGGGTTTGCAACCGATATAAATGGAGATAGAAAATACACAATAGGAGTTCTTGCAATAAAGCCTAAAAAGAGTTATTTTGCTTCCATGGCGGCGGCGCCGGTATTCAAAGAAGTAGTAGAGGCGATGATAAACAGGGGTTGGATAAAAAGAGAACCGTAATTGTTTGTAAGATATACTTTTGGGCAATACTAAAAAAAGGCGAAGCATTTGAAAAAAAGAGTAAGCGAATTGTTTTTAAAAATATTTTTTCTTGCTTTGACTGCACTGTTTTTTGCCTCATGCGGAGATGGTAAAACTGAAGAAGGTGTGCCGTTTGTAAAGAGCGACAATGTTCTTGGAGGTAGCCAAGTTTCTATCTTGCCTCAGATGAAATTTTTATTTAACAAAGAGATGAGTCAAAATGATATTTCAACGGAAAGTTTTTTCTTATTTGATGCCAACGGAACAAGAATTGATACGACAATAGAAGTAGATAAAAATGATAAGAAATATGTAATAGCCATGGTAGATAGCAGGCTAGAATATAACTCTAATTATTCATATTTGCTAAAAAACCTAAAAGATGCAACCGGAGCCAAAATGGATTCGGAGTATAGAGGCAGTTTTAGAACTGTTGATTTTATAAAAAGCATTTCTCCTCAAAATGGCTCGTCCGATATCTCTGTTTTTTCGGATATAGTGATAGAGTTTGGTGAGCGAATAGACCCTGCGACATTGTCTATTGAAATTGACGGTCTCTCTTTTCCGACACCACAAACAAGCGATAATAAAACTTTTACTATTTCGCCGTCCGAGGGAAGCGGATATGGCGGAACAAACTATGATGGTTTTTATAATGGTCTTAAAACTTTAACAACATTCAACATAACAGTCTTAAGCGCGACCGATATATATACCAATTTGCTTTCAAGCCCAAGAGATTACTCGTTTACCACAATGGCTCCGGATGTTTTAGCGCCTTTTATTGCTTCTTCTACTCCAAGCAGCGGAAGTACCGGCATTGGAGCCGAGTCGGATATCGTATTGTATTTTAATGAGAAAATATTAGAGCCTAGCATAAGTGATTTTGAGATAATTGACGATGAGCTAAACTCAAAAACTTTTGCTCTTTTATTTAATTCGCTCGATAATAGTGTGACCATAAACCCAACAACGACTCTGGATTACGGCAGGACATATTCGATCGTTGCAAGCGGCGTGTCTGATGTTTTTGGAAATATTCTCTCAAGCTCATCGATATATTTTACAACCAACTCCATAGTAAACTCTTTTTATCCTGTGCAAAATGCTAATAATGTAGCGACAAATACGAGAATAGAAGCGGTTTTTAAAGGCGGAATTGATTATTCAGCGGCTTTATTTACCTTAGAGATAGATGGAGTTTTGGTGGATGGAAATTCATCATTTGGATTAGCTTACGCATCTTTTTTACCTGCTCAAAATTTGGAATTTTCCACATTGTATACGGCAAAAATATCGGGCGTAAAAGATTTAAACGGAAATTTATTGGCGGATAGCGAATGGGGTTTTACTACTAGAAGCGATAATGCCGCTCCTATAATAGTAGCTTCTAGCCCGTCTGATCTTCAAGAGTCGGTTTTAACGACTGCAACAATAAGTGCACAGTTTGACGAGGAGATTTTAGAAGGCGCAGAACTTACTCTTTTTGATAGCGACGGAGCAAGCGTCGAGGGTGAAATTACCGTATCCGGAACAACTGTTGAGTTTGTGCCTTTGAACTCTTTAAAATCAAATGAAAACTATACGGTTGTACTTTCCGGCGTAACCGATTATTATCAAAACATGTCCTCTCCTATTAGATGGACATTTGCAACCGAGTAGAAAGAGGCTATGAGTATGTTTAGAATTATTACAGTTTTTATTTTGCTTTTCTCATTTGCTATTTCAAGTACGCCACAAATCAAAGAGATTTCAAAAAAAATAGAGTCTTTAAAAGCGGCGTTTTATGCCGAATATTCAAACCTCGAAAAACTAAAAAAAGAGCTTGAAGAGATAAAAAAAAGCTATGTTATTACAGTTAAAATTGACGATAAAAATGAGATAGCCAAAGTTTTAAATGCAAAACAAAACGAGATGTTTGAGTCTTTTAATAAATGTAAAGAGCTAAAAGAAAG
>JAUPLZ010000063.1 GCA_030836705.1 Campylobacterota bacterium | reverse complement strand
TTTAGGAATCTTATTGCACTTCTTGCCTACACCGGCATAAGAACAGGGGAAGCACTTGGTCTTAAATGGGAAGATATAGATTGGAACTCTAAAGAAATTTATATCCGCTGCGGACGAACTGTGTTTGGAGAAGGCACACCCAAAACAAAGGCATCTATACGCTTTATTCCTATATTTGAATCATTAATACCGTACATCAAAGCACAATTTCAGAATACAGGACTTAATCCAAAAGGCTATCTGTTTTTGACTCAATATAACGAGCCATACAATACAAGTCAAAAAATAATGGAGTTTCAATGGGCTCCACTTTTGCGCTCACAAGGGTTATTTCATCGGAGAATGTATGAACTTAGACATACTTTTGCTACTAATATGCTAAATAGCGGAAAATTTTCTGCTATGCAAATAGCAAAATGGCTAGGTCACACGAATACACAAATGTTGTTTACAACATACGCAAGGTATATAAAAAGCGAAAAATACGAGATAGACCGAGAGTTTGATTTATTTCAAAATGGTCAGAATATGGTCAGAATGAAAAGTGAGGTAGCTACAAGTTAGCTTATAGCTTCATTTAAATGGTGGAGCTGAGGGGAATCGAACCCCTGTCCAAGAAAACACTACTGTGAGCGTCTACATGTTTAGTTGCCGTTGTTTGATACCTCGCGGCAGGGTACAATTGCCCAAAACCTTTGCCGAAAGGAAATCCTAAATCTTATCCCGCCCGCGGATTTAAGAGGCAGAACCAGCCATCGTTTGATGATGCCGCAAGAGACTCTCCAGATGGCGTCAAGAGATGCGACACGCCCTAAGCTTGTTAAAACTTACGCAGCAGCGTAAGCTGGACGATAATCTGTATTGTTTGCGTTTATATTTATAAGCAGTATTACGGAGTGCTCAATCCGACATGCAACCCGCAGCTATGCTCAATTGTCGAAGCCCAGGTCAGCCCCATTATTCGTTGATTATGGACTTGATATCCTTTGTCAACCGTGCAATTTTATCCATTCTGCTTGATAGTGTCAAGCTATCATCAAGAAGTATTTTAATAAAAGCACTTCCGACTATGACGCCGTCGCTATGCGCCGCTTTTTCTTTTGCCGTCTCTTTTGTTACGCCAAAACCGACATAAACCGGAGTTTTTGAAGCCTCTTTGATATTTTTGACGATAATCTCAAGGTCTTCTTTTTTTTCCGTTCCGGTAATTCCCGCATAGGCGACAAGATATATAAATTTTTGACTATTTTTTGTAATTTTTGCGATTCTCTCTTTTGAATCTGTCGGCGCTACGAAATCAATAAGGGTTATATCATGGGCATCAAACATATCTTTGTAAGCAATAGACTCTTCATGCGGCAAATCGGGAATAATAAGTCCTTTTAGCCCGACTGATGCACCTTTTTCTGCTATATTTTTTACCCCTTTTTGATAAAAAGGATTAAAATACCCCATCCAAAGCGTATCGACGCTAGAACTTATCCCTTTTGTTATCTCATAAATTCTATCAAACTTAAATCCATTAGAAAGA
Source organism: Campylobacterota bacterium (assembly GCA_030836705.1). Lineage (GTDB taxonomy): Bacteria > Campylobacterota > Campylobacteria > Campylobacterales > SZUA-545 > JAUPLZ01. Next base: position 9,497 of record JAUPLZ010000063.1, on the reverse strand, counting down.
GCAATCATAGAAGCTTTTTCTATTACCGGTCCATCGGCGACAGGATCAGAAAAAGGCACGCCAAGCTCTATGCTGTCCATTCCGTTTTCTGCCATTTTTAATATCAAATCATTCGTTGCGCTATCTTCTAAAACCCCAGCCGTTATATATCCTACAAGCTTTTTCACTTTTTCTCTATCTCCTGTGGAACATTAAAAATCTCAATATTTATTTTTCTAAACTCTTCTTTATCGGTTGCTAAGTCTTGATACCAGTCATTTAGCTGGTCGCTCACTCCATAAAACCAATCTATGGTGCGCGCGCTTAGCTTTATATCTTTATTTCTTAGGTTATCCAGAATATCTTCAATAAATGCGGCAAACTTATTTAAATGAACCAAGTTCAAATACCCGCTTGCAGATTTTAGATTGTGCGCTACTCTAAAGAGTTCTTCTATGGCTTGATTTTTTTTACTCTCATCCTCAAGCGAACCAATTGCAGGCTCTAAGCTTAAGCACATGATTTCAAAGTGACTCAAAAACTCATCGACTATATCAAAATCAAAACTCTCTTCAAGATCTTTTAGAATACCCACTGCTTCTACCAATAGTAATATTTGAGCCATTTTACCATTAATACGATAAAATCGGATGATAAAAATATCTATTTTTCAGGGTCTAAAAAATGACAAAACATAGCGTAAAAACCATTCTAAAATCCAAAAACATTCAAAAACTTTCGATGATAACCGCTTATGATTATCTTTTTGCCAAGCTTTTTGATAGCGAAGTTGACATGATACTAGTCGGCGACAGCCTTAATATGAGCTTTGGCGGCAAAAAAGACACTCTTGATGCCTCCTTGGATATCATGATTTATCATACGCGAGCAGTATGCAATGGCGCACCGAACAGCTTTGTAATATGCGATATGCCCTTTGGCACTTACACAGATGAAATTGTGGGACTAAACAGCGCCATAAGAGTCTATCAAGAGACAAACGCAGATGCCATCAAGATAGAAGGCGGAGCGGAAAAAGCCCATATCATAAAAAAAATCACTCAAAACGGCATAGCGGTTGTGGGGCATATAGGGCTTCTGCCGCAATTTTTTAGAAGCGAAGGGTACAGCGTAAAAGGCAAAGAGGAAAAAGAGCTGCAAAAACTTATAAATGATGCAAAAGCCGTAGAAGAAGCAGGCGCATTTTTGCTAGTAATAGAAGGGGTAAAAGCACAAACCGCAAAAGAGATAACAAAAGCAGTCAATATCCCTACAATAGGCATAGGCGCAGGCAAAGATACCGACGGGCAAGTGCTTGTTTGGTCGGATATGTTAGGTTTTTTTGAGGATTTCAAACCAAAGTTTGTGCGAGAATACTTGCACGGCGCACAGCTTGTAAAAAATGCGATAAGAAACTATAACGACGATGTAAAATCAGGTAAATTTCCTACCGAAAAAGAGAGCTACTAAATAGTCGTTTCCATATCCAATAGGATTGTAAAAATAGCGCCTTTTTCGACATTTTGTGCCGAAATAGAGCCGTGCATATGTTTTTCCAAAAGAGTTTTTGCCATATAAAGCCCAATACCGGTACCGTTATCTTTCTTTTTTGTAAAATAAGGGTCAAATATTTTATCTATATAACTCTCATCTATTCCGCCGCCGCTGTCTTTAATCGCTATTGAAATTTTATTCTCGCTTTTAGTCAATACAATCTCTATTTTTCTATCACTTAAGAGCTTGTTTATCAATATAGCCTCTTTGGCGTTTTGGATGATATTTAGCAGCACTTGCTTAAATTCACTTGGATATCCGACAACAAAAGCTTTTTCAACACCATCTATCTTATTTTCAAGCAAAAGATGAATTTCGTCTTGAGATAAAGAATCCTTTTGAAGTCTGACAACCTCCTCTATCGCTTTTATTACATCAAAATACTCTCTTTCTTGATCTTTTTTTACAAACTCTCTAAAGTGGTCTATTGTTTTTGACATCTTTTCAAGGATTAAATGAGCTGAGGCAACAGAAGTGCTTATATACTCTTTGTCCAGCTCCCCGTATTCATAAGCCTCTTCGATATCTTGAACTATAAGTGAAACAGCTGCTAGCGGTTGCCTCCAGTGGTGAGAGATTGACTGGATAAGCTCTCCCATGGATGCCAGTCTAGACTGCTCCATTAAAGCCATTTCTTGCTTTCTTCTAATCTCTATCTCTTTTTCTACTCTTGCTTCAAGCTCTTGGCTTAATTCCTTTAGTTCTTGTATAAGACACTCAGTCTCCGATATGTCAAGAACTACGCACATTAGCTTATCCGGTGCACCTTTTTTGTCATACCTGAGCTCTCCTTGAACTCTTAAGATTCTTTTTTTATTGTCCGGATTTAAAATAGCACATTTTATCTCTTCAAAATAGCCGCTCTTTAGTGCTTCTTCTATGTTTTTTTCAAATTTTTCCAAATCCTCGGCAACAAATCTCTCTTTTATTTCATCAAAGCCAAGCGGTCTCTTCGCATGAATAATGGCACAAAACTCGCTTGAGCACTCGACTGCCAGCGTAGATAAATCAACCTCGAAATAACCCAATTTCGCCAGTGACTGCGCCCTTGAGAGAAGCTTTTTTTGCCTTAGCAAACTATCTATCATGGGCGTATAGCTCTTATTAAAAAACACAATATTTATCGCAAGAACCAATAGAGCTAGGAATATAAAAATATAAATATCTCTTTTTAATTCGTTATTAATAGATGTAATGTCTTTTGCAACCAAGCAATAAGCCGCCGTATTGCTATAAAAATCTTTTAGCGGAATAGAGTAAATAACATAATTTTTTCCGTCATAATCAAAATATCTCATTTTTGATTCACAATCTAAGGTTTTTACATTTTTAAAAAGCTCATTTGTTGACGAATACAAGACAAACTCATCATTTTTAGCCTGAATTTCATGGTATTTAACAGCCTCTGCTTTGGCTTTTTTGAGGGCTACGGCTATAAAAACTGAGCTGTCTTTAAAAATTGCGTTAATTAGCTCATTTGCCTCCAATCCATAGTCCAAAATACCTATATAGTTTTCTTTTAAAAACAAAGGCACCTCAACTCTATACGAAAAAGAAAAAAGCCCAGCCTCAAAACCAGTTTGAGCAACTTTTGTTTTTGTGCTATCGATATACGAGAGCATAGGTCTGTGATCTTTTGTAGTGTCTCCGTATTTTTCGGGCTTATGCATTCTCAAAAAAGATTGAACTTCCGGCTTATAAAAGTGCATAACTGCTAGATTTTTGTGATATTTTTCTTGTAACGATTCGTATAAAGGAAGGGTTTTTTTATACAAAGAGTCTCTATTGCTACTTACAAACTCTTGAATAATCTCTGGTTTTTGAAGTATGGCATGGTCGGTCAAAATAGAAATATTTTTTGCTTCTTCTTCAAAATAACTATAAACACGATTTTGAAAATTTGTGAAATTATTTTGCAACTGCTCTTCAAGAGCGCTTTTAACCGTAAAATAGTGCAATACTATAAAAACAAAAGATGCGACAATAATACCAAATGATGTAATTAGCAAAGTATTGGTTTTATTCTTACGAAAAATCATAGCAATCTTTTTAATATTAATTCGCATTAGTATATAGCAAATTTTTATTAATTACTATAAAAATCGCTAATTTGTGGTGAAAATATGTTATGTGTAACAAAACCAGCTGCTTTTTAAAGCGGCTGGTTTGCAGAATCCAAGCCAAAATCCTTTGCTCTTAGGTATTTTGAGAAACTATCAAAATTTTCTTTTTTGCTTATATATTCTTTTATCCACGAGGCAATAATTTTTTTGATATTTTCCGGCGTCTCTTTTATTCCCGTGGAGTTGCCGAAAAAGCTTCTTTCGCTTCCTTCTAAATGTCCGCCTACGAAAATCTCAAAACCATTCTCTCTTCCATTCTCTGTTTTTACTTTTGTGCCCACAAGTCCGATATCGACTATAGTCGGTTGCGAACAGCCGTGCGTACAGCCAGCCACAGAGATACTAAGCGGTTCGTTAAAATCGCTAAATTCGCTCTCAAGAAACTTAATAAGCGTACTTGCAAAATCCTTTGTCTCGCTTACTGCAAATTTACAAAAATCAACTCCAGTACAACTCTGCGTTCTTGCCTTAAAAACACTTGGGCTTGCATTAAATCCGGCTATTCTCATCTCATTGATTAGCTCATCCGCACTATCGCTTGGCACATTCAATGCAATAAAATTTTGAGTAGTTGTTAGCGCTATGCCTTCACCGCCGTAACGACTTAAAATCGCATGTATGCTTTTTAGCCCGCTTCCGCCGACTCTTCCGCCGTTTGTGGCAAATCCGATATTCACTTTACCGCTCGTTTTGCTTTTGCTTATGCCAAAATGACCTCTTTGCTCATATGGAGTAATTTTTGGCTCATTCTCACCGTAGGTAAGTTTGTAACCGATATACTCCTCTATGGTGTCGACAAGTTTTTCTATTCCCCAGTCTGCATAAAGATGTCTTACTCTCGCCCTGCTTCTATCGTGCCTATTCCCAAAATCGTTAAATATTCTAGCCACAGCGGCGGAAACATCGATAATCTCCTCTTTTTTTACATATCTTTTAGCCCGCACGCCTATTCTTTGAGACTTAGAAAGCCCGCCTGCTATGCTTAAATCAAAAAGAACCTCATCGCCCTCTTTAAAAGCCGTAAAAGCCAAGTCTTGAATCTCATGATTTACGCAGTGTTTTTGGCATCCGCTTATGCCGATTTTGAATTTTCTAGGAAGATTATCAAAAGCGGTGCTGTTTAAATCAAAAAAATCATTTAACTCTCTTACGATATCCGTCGTATCGATAATTTCATCATGCTCATAACCGCTCAAAGGGCAGCTGGTAATCGCCCTTGGGCAGTCTCCTGATGCCAGCCTTGAAGAGATACCGACACTTGAAAGAGCATTAAAAATTTCCGGCAAATCTTTTATCGTCACATAGTGGAGCTGAATATTTTGTCTTGTTGTAAAATCAACAAAATTTCTAGCCTTATTTATCCCGATGTCGGCAAGAGTTTCTATCTGTTTAAGGTTTAGCTTGCCAGAAACTATCTTGATTCGTTTCATATAATAATCGGTAGCATCGTGCCAATCGCTTGTTCTATGCGGATACATTCCATACCATTTAAGCAGATTTATCCGCTCCGGCGCGATTTTCTTGCCTGTATTTACCTCTTCGTAAATATCATCTATAACAAGAAGCGGATCGGCTGATGCCTTTAAAATTTCTAATTTTGATAATGGTTCTATTTTTTTTGTCATCATTTTATTCCTGACTTATGTCTATTGCCTTCCAGTGAGGAAAAGATTCTCTTATGAGTTTATTGAGGTTAATCTCAAACTCCGAATACTCTCTTTTTTTACTCACCTCGCCCAATACTCCATTTATTATCATTCCTCCGCCGCTTACGGCGTTTGTTATTTTGTCTATGAGTATAAATGCCCCTGTCGTTCTGTTGTTTTTGTATGAGTCAAAAGCTATTTTTTTAGAAAGATTTAGCCTTACAACCCCGATATCGTTCATCTCCAAAACTGCACTCGGTTCTGTTTTGTAGCTGTTTACATCTATTTTGTGCAAAATCTCATCGGCAGTCGCTACAAATGTGGCTCCTGCATGCTTGATGTAATATTCGCTTCCGTACTTTATAGGCGTCGAATCCATCCAAACCAAATTAGCCTCTATAACGGTTGCCTCTTTTATCTCTTCATCGCCTTTTACTATCATATCTCCGCGAGAAATATCTATCTCTTTATCAAGCACCAAAGTTACAGCTTCGCCTTTTTTTGCGCTATCTTTTTTTTCACCCTGAACGATAAGCTCTTTTATTTTTGCTTTTTATTTTGATTGATAGAGTTTTATGCTCTCATTTACGGCTATCTCTCCGGAAGCTATCGTTCCACAAAAACCTCTAAAAGTTCTATCGGGTCTATTTACCAGCTGAACGGGCAATCTAAAACCGACAAACTCTTCTTTTTTTATCTTGACGCTCTCAAGCAATTCAAGCAAAGACTCTTTTTTGTACCACGGTGTTTTTTCGCTTTTTGTCACTATATTTTCGCCCTTTAGAGCAGAAATAGGAACAAAAAAAAGCTTCTCAAACCCAAGAGTTTTTGTTGCTTCTAAAAACTCTTTTTTGATATTTTCAAAAACCTCTTCTTTGTATTCAACTACATCCATTTTATTTACGGCGACTATGGCATATTTTATCCCGCACAAAGAAGCTATAAATGAGTGTCTTTTGCTTTGAGGCAATACGCCGTTTTTTGCGTCTATCAATATTACGGCAAGATCTGCGTTTGATGCCGCCGTTGCCATGTTTCTTGTGTATTGCTCATGCCCTGGCGTATCGGCTATGATAAATTTCCTGCTTTCTGTTTCAAAATATCTGTAAGCGACATCTATCGTAATGCCCTGCTCTCTTTCACTGCTAAGCCCATCGACAAGCAGAGAAAAATCTATCTCTTTTCCGGCATTTCCTATGCTTTTGCTCTCTTTTTCAAGCGTTGCAAGCTGATCATCAAAAACAGATCCAGTGTCATACAAAAGTCTTCCTATAAAAGTACTCTTCCCGTCATCGACGCTTCCGCAAGCGATAAATCTCAAAATATCTTTTTTTATTGTTTTTATATTATTTAATGCACTCATTAGAAATATCCTTCTATTTTTTTCTTTTCCATGCTTGCGCTTTGGTCTTTGTCTATCAATCTGCCTTGTCTTTCGCTTGTTTTACTCGAAAGCATCTCATCTATCACCTCTTCTAGATTAGAAGCGTTTGACTCCACGGCACATGTGAGCGGATAACATCCAAGCGTTCTAAAGCGAACTTTTTTATTCTCTATTTTTTCGCCCTCATTTAGCACAAATCTATCGTCATCAACCATTATCAGCTGTCCGTCTCGCTCTACAACCGGTCTTTCTTTTGCCAGATAAAGCGGGACTATCGGAATATTTTCTAGCAAAATATAGTGCCAGACATCTTTTTCTGTCCAGTTGGAGATAGGAAAAACACGCATACTCTCGCCTTGTTTTTTTCTAGTATCAAAAATATTCCATAGCTCCGGTCGCTGATTTTTTGGATCCCATCTGTGATTTTTATCTCTAAAAGAAAATATTCTCTCTTTTGCTCTTGATTTCTCCTCATCTCTTCTTGCACCGCCAAAAACCGCATCAAATTTGTATTTTTCAAGCGCTTGTCTTAATCCTTGAGTTTTCATCACATCCGTATGGACTTGAGTACCTTGGATAAAAGGGCTTATATTTTTTTCAATTCCCTCTTGATTGATATGCACCAGCAAATCCAAACCAAGCTCCGACGCTCTTTTGTCTCTAAACTCTATCATCTCTTTAAACTTCCAAGTCGTATCGACATGCAAAAGCGCAAACGGCGGTTTTGCCGGATAAAACGCCTTCAATGCCAAATGAAGCATCACTGATGAATCCTTGCCTATTGAATAGAGCATAGCCGGATTATCAAACTCCGCTACCGTTTCTCTGATGATATAAATTGCCTCTGCTTCTAGTTCTTTTAAATACGCTACATCTATTTGCATTTTTTTGCCTTTGTTCTTTTTATCTTTTGTGCAATCCGCACTCTTTTTGTTCTGGGTTTTCCCACCACCATCTTCCTGCTCTTATATCTTCGCCTTCTTTTATGGCTCTTGTACACGGCATACATCCGATGCTCACAAATCCATTGTCGTGAAGCGGATTGTAAGGGATGCGACTAGCTTTTATATATTTTTCTACATCTTCAAGCGACCAGTCAAGAAGCGGATTTAGTTTAATAACGCCAAATGTCTCGTCAAACTCTACTTTTAAATTATCTTTTCTAGTAACAGACTGCGCGCTTCTTAAGCCGCTCACCCAAATCTTCGCCCCGTTTAACGCTCTTTTTAGAGGCTCTATTTTTCTTATGTGGCAACACTCTTTTCTATCTTCTATTGAGTTATAAAACGAGTTCATGCCTTTTTGCGTTGTTAATTTTTCAACCTCTTTATAATCAGGGAAAAATACCTCTATTTCAACGCCTAGCTTCTCTTTTGTTCTATCAATTAGCGCGTAAGTCTCTTGAAATAATCTTCCCGTATCAAGCGTAAAAATCTTTATTTTTTTATTCGCTTGCGAAATCATCTGAGTTATAACTTGGTCTTCCATTCCAAGGCTTGATGCGAAAACTGATTTATCCGCATATTCACTGCTTAAAACTTTTATAATTTCAAAAGAGTCAAGATTTTCAACTCTCTCTTTTAAATTTTCAAATAGATTCATGCTCTTATCCTTATATGCTATATTCTATGGGTTTTGTTCTGCCGATATTTATCTTATTCCACGCTCTTTCATGAAAATAATATAAAAACATTTTCGTAAAAAGCTCTACAAACCCTATCGTCGCAGCAGCCGCAAAACTACCAACAATAATATAAGAGATAATCATAGTATCTAGAGTTCCAACTGCTCTCCATGATATTGTCTTAATGACGCTTCTATAAGCTTTCTCTTGCAACTTTTTACCCTCTCATACCAATCCTTAAGGAGTGATATATAGTTTTTTCTTATTCTTTGAGGGAAGTATATATAAAATTATTTTTAATGTCAAGTAAAACGCTCGATTTTGTCAAAATACCAGATAAAAAACACTTTTTTATTGCTTTGCTATAATTTTTTTTAATTTTTAAAGGGAGTTAAGAGGGGGTGTAATTAATTTAGAAGTTGTTTGTTTATAACGCCGTCGATGCCGTCATTTGCGATTATTTCTATCTCATCTTCATTTTCTATCATTGCTAGAACTTTTGTATCATAAAGATAGTTTTCGGCGCATTTTTGAAGCTGTTTTGAGAGTGCATGATCCGCTATTGCGTATTTGACCTTGCATTTTGAAACCACGATAAACTCTTTTAGCGAATACACAATGACTCCTAAAACAGCATTGTATTTCTCATATTGCTCTATATCGCTCATATTAAAAGGCACAACCACTATGCTAGAAGCGGGAGTTAAATGAATATTTTGAAGATTTAGTTTAAAAACAACTTTTGGATGATTGTCTATTTTTTGAAAAAAACCTACCGTAGTCATATTTGTGCGCATTCCTTAGAACAAAAGTACTTTCCGTCTTTTATTATCGCCTCTTTTTGGCTTATAAATATAGAGCACTTATCGCACTCAACCATTATCTCTTCTATTTTTTTATTCTCTTTTTTTTCACTTGTTTTTTGACTTACTTTTCTGCCTCTAAAAAACAAAAAATAAATAAAAGCCACCAGAGCCGCTATTAATAGTATTTTGCCAATCATCAAGAGCCTTTTTTGATTAAAAGGTATCTGCTATGTGGAGCATCGATAACTTTTATATTTTTGATATTTTGCGTCTCGTCTTCCGTATCTCTGCCTTTATAAAGAAGCATAACGCTATTTTCATCCATCATATCGCCGACTAGAGCCAAAAGCCTATCGGCATCCATGACGGCTTTTGAGGTAA
>JAUPLZ010000062.1 GCA_030836705.1 Campylobacterota bacterium | reverse complement strand
GGATGAAACGCCAATAGGTTCTGTTCAGCTTCAAAAAGATTATGAAATGCACATTTCATCGGCTACTATTCGTGAATCCAAAAAGCAACGAGAGCATCATTTGTCGGGATTCTGCCGCTGCTTGAATGCAACTGTTCTAGCATGCCTTCAAGCACAAGTCTTTTAAAGTGATTTCGAATAGTAGCCGATGAAATGTGCATTTCATAATCTTTTTGAAGCTGAACAGAACCTATTGGCGTTTCATCCTCAATATAATGAATAACAACGCTTCTTAAAATTTCATCTTTTAAATTCATCTCAAATCACTTTTTAGCACTCTTTAACCTCAATTGCTAAAAGCAGTATACATCTTTAGTCTTTTTATGTCAAGGTTTTATTTATATATTTTTGAAAAATTTTCATAAGTCACTATGTACTATGATTTTTTATGCAAAAAAAATATGATTATGAGATTTTAATACTTGGAGCCGGAGCTAGCGGATTATTTTGTGCATCGTTTTTAAAAAATTCAAATAGTGCAATAATAGAATCAAACCAAACAGCCGGAAAAAAATTACAAATATCCGGCGGCGGAAAATGCAACCTTACCAATGAATTTGTAACCTCTCAAAACTACTTTGGCAATAGTGAATTTGTTGATAGTGTTTTAAGAAAATACGACCAAAAAAAGGTTTTGGAGTTTTTTAAAAATAGAGGAGTCGAGCTTGTCATAAGAAGCCAAGGGCAATATTTTTGTACAAAATCATCAAATGAGATATTGAAAGTTTTAGGAGATGAAACGCGAAGCATAAAAAAATATTTTGACCATAAAATAATCAATGTTGAAAAAAAAGATGATATTTTTTTTGTTTATACTGACAAAAAAGTATTCAAAAGCCAAAAAATAATCGTAGCTACAGGCGGACTAAGTTACAAAATCATCGGCGCCGATGAAATAGGATTTAAAATCGCAAGCGAATTTGGTCATACAATAACCCCTTTAAAGCCTGCGCTTGTAGGTTTTACGGTTCAAAAAGAACAATTTTGGTTTAAAAATTTAAGCGGTATATCTTTTAAAGTAGCTATGAGTGTAGATAAAAAGAAATTTGAAGACGAACTTCTTTTCGCACACAAAGGTATAAGCGGTCCTGTTGTATTAAATGCTTCTCTTTATTGGGAAAAAGGTCAAATAAAAATAGATTTTTTACCTAATATAGATTTAAAAAAACTGCTAAAAAATTCAAAAAAACAGATCTCTTCTATTCTTCCTATTCCAAAGAGGTTTATAAAAGAGTTTTTGCAGAGTATAGAACTAGAAGATAAGAGTGTAGACTCTTTAACGCAAGAGGATTTCAAAAAACTAGCCATTATAAAAAATTACGAATTTTCTCCTGCTGGAAATTTTGGATATACAAAAGCTGAAGCCACAAGAGGCGGCGTAAACACTGATGAAATAGATCAAAACACAATGCAAAGCAAAAAGATAAACGGGCTTTATTTTATAGGAGAAGTGACTGATGTCACCGGCGAACTTGGCGGTTACAATCTACAGTGGGCGTTTTCTAGCGGTTTTGTCTGCGCAAAATCATTAGCGGTTTAATTGTACTTTAAGCAGTTTTATATACAATTCCCAATTCAAAACTCAAAAAAACTTTAGGTGAATAAAAAATGAAAAAAAATCTACATCCTGAAATGGTCGATTGCGAAGTTAGTTGTGCGTGCGGAAATAGCTTTACCGTAAAATCCACACAAGATAAAATAAGATTGGATGTGTGCGACAAATGTCATCCATTTTTTACAGGCTCTGAAAAGATGGTAGACTCAACTGGAAGAGTTGAAAAATTCAAGAAAAAATATAATCTAAACTAATTTAATGCTAACTCTTGTGCCTACGCCGATAGGCAATATAGAGGATATTTCTCTTCGCTCAATAGAAGTTTTAAAAAAAGCGGAGGTTTTATTTTGTGAAGACACAAGGGTTAGTAAAAAACTTTTGGCTCTCTTAACTGAGAGATTCGGTATAAAATTTCCCGATTATAAATTTATCTCCTTGCACTCACATAACGAAAAAAGTACTTTAGATTCAATAGATATTGAAATTTTTAGTAAAGAGTGTGTCTACTTAAGCGATGCCGGAATGCCGGGCATCAGCGACCCTGGTTTTTCACTAATTAAATTCTGTCAACAAAAAAACATAAAGCACGATGTCTTACCCGGAGCAAATGCGGCACTTGTGTCAATCGTAATGAGCGGCTTTGATACAAAAAACTTTTTATTTTACGGCTTTTTACCTCATAAAGGAAAAGAGAGAGAAGATACCTTGCTAAAAGTTCTAAACTCTGGCTATCCGACAATAGTTTACGAATCTACCCATAGAATATTAAAACTTTTTGAAGAAATTGCAACAACGGCTCCTGATATTGAGTTATTTGCAATAAAAGAGATAACAAAACTTTTCCAAACGACATTCAAAGGGTGCGCAAAAGAGCTTTATGAGGTAATAAAAAATGCGAATCTAAAAGGCGAATGGGTTCTGGTAATAAACTCAATTGTTGAAAAAGAGTTTGATCCAAAAATAACAACACTTCTAAAGTCACTAGATATCCCAAAAAAAGATGCCTCAAAAATACTTTCTGCACTTAGCGGAAAAAACCCAAAAGAGTGCTACTCTTTACTATTGTAATTTAGGCACTGACGAACTAGGTATGCAAATTGCTTATAGAGTTTCATGAAATGTAGAAAATGTGAATCAGAACATGTCGTGAAGGCAGGATTAAAAAGATTGGCTGAAGGTAAAGTACAGCGAT
>JAUPLZ010000061.1 GCA_030836705.1 Campylobacterota bacterium | reverse complement strand
CTAGTTTGCCTTTTTGATAAGCACCCAAAAGATGAATAAAACCTCTTGGAGATGTTGTTTCGTCAGGATTTACTTGATGGATTGTGCAAACAGGTATACACTTGCCGCATTTGATACACTCGTCACTATATTGTCTATAATCAAACATTAATTGAAACCTCTGAACATATATATACCTCATAGCTCTAATGAGGATTTTTATAGACAAGGCAAATCTTTGCAGGACTAGCCAGCCTAATCTAAAAAGATTTAACGAAGTATATAAGAATCCTCATAAAGCCCGAAAGGAAGCCAGATAAGAGATAATCTTCAAGAAATTGAAATTCTCAGATTAATTTATTAGTCTTTCAAATTTCAATTTTTAAATCTCACCTCTTCTTTGGCTTCTATGGGGTGTATATATACTCAAAGGTTTCAATTAGTATTGATTATAGCAAAAAGATGTTAAATCAAAACGCAGACCATGAGTGTCTATAATGTTTTGATAAGCTCCCAATATCCGCGAGTCCCGCCAACTCTTAATATCTCCCCTTGTTCTTTAAGTTTTGCTAAATTCTCTTCAATTTTTCTCTTTGAAATACCAACTATTTTTGACAAATCTCCGGCTGATATTTTAGGATTAGCCGATATTTGACTCAAAATTTTTAGTTGATTTTCTGTGAGATTACCGACCTTATTACCGACCTTATTACCGACCTTTATTACCGTATCCAAAATCACCTCGAGCATAAACTCAATAAAAGGCGTACTCTCCCCTAAACTCCCAGAAACCTCTAGTGCTTTATAATATCTCTCTTGATTGTCTCGTATTATGCTCTCTGTTGGCACAGCATTAAAAACCTTTTTCCAATTGTACAAAATCACGCTTTGCCAAAGTCGCCCAATTCGTCCATTTCCATCACTAAAAGGGTGAATAAATTCAAATTCATAGTGAAAAACGCAAGATTTTATAAGCGGATGTTCATCACTATTTTTAAGCCAATCAAAGAGGTTATCCATTAGCTTTGGAACCAGATATGGTTGTGGAGCTACATGAGTTACCCCCTCTTTACCGCCTACTCCTACATTTACCGTTCTAAAACTGCCGGCAGTTTTAAGTATTCCGCTCATCAATATTTTATGAGCCCTTAACAACTCTTTAATATCATCATGCCTATAGTTTTCAAACTCTCTATAAGCATTAATCACCCCTTCAACCTCTAATATCTCAGTATAGGTTCCCAATACTCTTTTGCCCTCCAAAATAGCCGTAATCTTTTCCTCGCCCATAAAGTTACCCTCTATCTCAAGAGTTCCTGCTATGGTTTTTATACGGTTAATTTTACGAAGGCGCGGCGTGATAATTCTATCTGATTCGTATTCTAATTTTGTAAGCTCCTCGCCTATAATCGCTGCTAAAGATAGCATTTTGCTAGTGATCACATACGGCAGCTTATGCATTCTCAAACATCCTATTTTTAAACTCTTCTTCTATGAGTTTTACTTATAATCGCTTTGGTCAAGTTGAAACCGCAACTATCATTTTTGATTTTTTAAAGCCCTATAAAATCTCTCTCTTTATAGCAGTAGATAGTTTTGCCAAAATCTCGTAAGTTATTGTATTAAATCTTTTTGCCCACAATCTGGCATCTTTTATGACGCAAACTTTGTCATCACTGTTAAGTGCGCTTAGATTATCCATGGAAATTTTGCCGATTATTTTAGTTTGATTATCCAATCTAAACTCCCTTTTTCCGTCATCTCGAAAAATTCCGTCGGCATATCCCAAATCATAAGTAGAGACAATAGAGTCGTTTTCTACTTTGCCTTGACCCGCATACCCTACTCTTTGATTTTTTGCAACTAATCTGCTTGAAATTTTTTCTCCCCACAATGACAACACGGGTTTTAGACTAGGAGGATTAAACACCTCATCACACTCGCTATATCCATATATGGCAATTCCGACTCTTACCATATCAAAAACTACCGTTTCTTTCATTCTAAGCAGTGCGGAGCTATTGGCAAAGTGGAATTTTGGCATCTCAATCTCTAAATCTTCGCATATCAGCTCACTTTTTGCTTTTATCTCTTGAAAAGTTTTGTACTGCCAAAAAAGCTCACTTGAGAGTTCATCGCTGCTTCTTGAGTGTGAAAAAATTCCTTTTAAAAAAAGCCCACTCTCTTTTATTTGCAAAATCGCCGAATTTAATTCATCTATCGAAATGCCGTTTCTATTCATACCACTATTTACTTTTAGATGAACAGCTCTGTTTTTTGGGATTTTTTTTATGTCGTCTATACTATTTATAGTTATATTTATGTTTTCATTGATTTTAGAAGATGGAATATCAGCCAAAACAAGCACTGTTTGGAAAATATCGGAGATTTTTTGCGCTTCATCTACATATCTGACTACGGCGTGTTTTATGCCGTTTTTTTTAGCCAGCGTAGCCATTTCCAAAAGTCCATGTCCATATGCATTATCTTTTAGTACAACGGCTATTTTTTCTATGGGCGCAATATTTTTGATAACAGTTAAATTATGTTCAAAAGCCTTTGAATCTAAAAGAATAAACGACATACAAACCTCTTTACAAAATAGGCAAATTATACCAAAACCAAACTATGTTAAAATTCCCGAAAAAAACAAGGCAGAATCAAAAAATGGCGTTTATAGAAACTCGCGGCAATGACGGCAAAAAACCCAAAGAAGTTACTTTTAGTGAAGCTATATTAAATCCAAGCGCTAGCTTTGGCGGACTTTATGTTCCAAAAAATTTTCCGACTCTTGATAGTTCTTTTTTTGATGAGTTTAAAAACAAAGGATACAAAGAACTAGCAAAAGCTATTCTCTCTTCATATAAAATAGATATTAATGATAGCGTAATAGATGAAGCGCTAAAAAGATACGACTCTTTTGACGATAGCAAAAATCCAGCACCTCTTGCGCGAGTTGAAGAAAATTTAAGCATTTGCGAACTTTGGCATGGTCCTACAAGAGCTTTTAAAGACATGGCATTGCAGCCTTTTGGAGCGATTCTATCAAAACTTGCGGAACAAAAAAAAGAGAACTACCTTATTTTGGCAGCAACTAGCGGAGACACCGGACCTGCCGCACTTAGCACTTTTGAAGATAAACCGTATATAAAAGTTGCCTGTCTTTATCCGCACGGCGGAACAAGTGATGTTCAGCGACTTCAAATGGTAACAATGAAAGGCAAAAACCTAAAAGTAATAGGCATTAACGGTGATTTTGACGATGCTCAAAATACGCTAAAAAGTCTGCTTGCTTCAAGTGAATTTAAAGAAACCCTGCAAGCAAAAAACATCAAACTCTCAGCGGCAAACTCTGTAAATTTCGGAAGAATAATTTTTCAAATAATCTACCATATTCATAGCTATCTTGAGCTTTTAAGAGAGGGCAAAATAAAAAAAGGCGAAGAGGTAGTGCTTGTTATTCCGTCCGGCAATTTTGGAAATGCGCTTGGAGCTTATTATGCAAAAAAAATGGGCTTGCCTGTTAGAAAAATACTCATAGCTTCAAATAACAATAATGTGCTTACCGAGCTTATAAATGAAGGCAAATATGATTTAAGGGATAAAAAATTAGTTAATACGACATCTCCTGCTATGGATATTTTAAAATCATCAAATGTCGAGAGAATTCTTTTTGATCTTTTTGGTAGCAGTAGAACAAAAGAGCTTATGGAAAAGCTAGAAAAAGAAAACCACTATGAGCTAACTCAAGACGAGCTAAAAACAATTAGAGAGATTTTTGATGCGACTTATAGCAACAATGAAGAGGTGGCAAATGCCATTAGAGAATATGCCCAAAAAGGCTATATCATGGATACCCACACTGCAACTTGCTTAAAATCATACAAGCAGCTTTCTGATAAAAAACTGCAAACCGTTATATATTCAACAGCTGAATGGACTAAGTTTTCGCCTGTGGTTTATAATGCGGTAAATAATAAAAATGAAAAGCTGCATGACAAAGAGGCATTAGAAAAAATTTCACAAAAATTCAAAATTGCAATACCGAAGTCAATAAAAGAACTTTTTGAAAGCAAAATAACCCACGATTGCCTAATAGACAAGCAAGATATAACAAAAGAGATAGTTAAATTTATTTAACTACTCTCTAGCCCCTAGCGCTTCATCCATATCTTCTAAAAATTCGGCAGGTCTTTTGTAGCCTATGGTGCTAAAAAGCTCCCCGCCTTTTGAATCTAAAAAATATGTAGTTGGAACCATTCTTGCTCTTATATCATCGGGCATTTCATCATGGTCTTTGTTGAGCATAAGCGGAATAAAATTCTCATTTACTTTTTTTATGACCTTTGGGTCTGTTAAGGTAATTTCTTTGAATTTTTTACACCAAGGACAACTTGTCTGGACTATAACTGCCATGAGAGGCTTGTTTTCTTTCTTTGCTTTCTTGATTGCCGTTTCGTATGAGTTTTCAAAATTTATAGTTTGAGAGAACCCAAGCGCAACCATAATAAGCAATAAAAAAATCTTCTTCATTAATAAACCTTGTTTGTAGATATTCAAATAATATCACAAGCAAATTAAAAACAAAAAAATTTTTTTGGAACGCTTTATGCTTACTAACTGTTAATTTTTTTACGACAGAAAAAAACAGACAAGGAGTCATACAAATGGGCTTTCTAAAAATCAATACCAACATAGCCTCGATGAACGCTCACCTAAACTCGGTGCAGGTAAATCGAGCATTGGATTCTTCTCTTGAAAAACTAAGTTCAGGTTTGAGAATCAATAAAGCCGCGGATGATTCATCGGGTATGGCGATTGCCGATAGTCTTAGACTTCAAGCTGACTCTTTAGGACAAGCGATAAGAAACGCAAACGATGCAATAGGTATTATCCAAATAGCCGATAAGGCGATGGATGAGCAGATTAAAATCCTAAATACTATTAAAACCAAAGCAACTCAAGCAGCCCAAGATGGTCAAAGCAGACAATCAAGAGAAGCTATACAAAGAGATATTAACAAATTAATAGAACAGCTTGATAATATAGCCATACAGACATCATTTAACGGTCAAAAGCTACTAGCGGGAACATTTACCAATAAAGAGTTCCAAATCGGTGCATTCTCAAACGAGACCGTAAAAGCAAGTATCGGTGCAACAACATCAGACAAGATCGGCGGTACAAGATTTGAAACAACGGCTACCGTCACCGCTTCTTCAAATACGGTTCTTACATTTAGAAATCCAAACGGCGGCGCAGATATAGAACTAGAAAGTACAACTATCTCCACAAGTGTCGGTACCGGACTCGGCGCACTTGCAAGATCAATAAACAAAGCCAGTGATTCAATAGGCGTAAGAGCGGTAGCAAATGTACAAACAACCGGCTCTGCCGCAGTTCAAGAAAATGCAAGCATTAAAGGTCTTGAAATAAATGGCGTTTTAGTAGGCGACATTGATAATGTAAAAGCAAATGATGCAAACGGAAACATAGTAAACTCCATAAACTCATTTACTATTCAAACCGGTGTAAGAGCCAGTATCGATGTGCAAGGAAGACTCAACCTTACATCTGTTGACGGAAGAGGGATTCAAACAAACACCATTAGCACTTCCGGTGTCGGTATAGCGAACTTTTCTGCCGGCGAAAACTACGGAAGATTAACGCTTATTCACTCAAATTCAAGAGATATTGTTTTTAGCGCAACAGGTTCACTTACAACAGTTATAAATAGCGGCGGAACACAATCTTATGCAAATCTTGCAAATGTCGGCGGAAACTTTACGGCAGAGCAAGGATTGGCAGCCGGAGCATTCGCAAACAGCGTTATATCTTCAGAAGCTGGGGATTTGTTAGGAACCGGAGTAAGCACCAAGACGGGCGCTATGATGACGATGGATATCGCTGACGCTGCCACTAATCTTCTTGATTCAATCAGAGCAGACCTTGGTGCGGCGCAAAATCAGCTTACTGTTACAATAAATAACATCTCTGTAACTAGAGTTAATGTTCAATCCGCAGAATCACAAATTAGAGAGGTTGACTTCGCAGTTGAAAGTGCAAACTTCTCAAAAAATAACATTCTTGCACAATCAGGAAGCTTCGCCCTAGCGCAAGCCAATAAAGTTCAAAACAATGTCCTACAGCTCCTCCAATAAGGAGTAGCTGATGGATGATAACTACTCTTTAAATCTAAAAGCGCTTGAAAAAGCGAGTCCTTCTCTACACTACAAACTGTCACAAATAAAAGAGAATTCAAAATTTGATGTTTTTGTAGGCAAAGACTTAATTGATATAAATATTCTCGACAAAGAATCAAATACGGTATATAAAGAGCCGGTAAACGATACGCTTGCGCTTATTAAATCATTTGGCGAGTATTCTAGATTTCCGTTTTTGTGCTTTTATGGAATAGGCAACGGAATATTTTATAAAGCTATTTTAAAAAATCAGGCATTTAAACACATAATAGTTTTTGAGCCTGAAATAGAACTTATTTATATCGCTTTAAATTTTGCGGATTTTTCAAAAGAGATAAGCGAGCAGAGGCTTATTATTTTTCACAGCGAAGATTTTACGGAAGCCGTAGCCAACAAAATAACAAATCTATCAGACATCGGAATGTATGTAAAGCTTTATGACTTGCATATTTTAACCCCTTATTATTCAAAATATCAAGACGATATCGTGATGATAAACAAACGATTTACAAAAGGAATTTTTCAGTTTGTTTCAACCCACGGAAACGATGCGAACGATTCGCTAATCGGGATAGAACATTTCGTAAAAAATATTCCAGACATGTTAAATCACGCTCCTTTTCACCAGCTTCTAAAAAAAAGAGAGAGCGAAACAGCCGTAATAGTCTCTACCGGTCCATCGCTTACCAAACAACTTCCTATTTTAAAAGAGATAGCCCCGTTTGTAACTATCATAAGCGTAGATGCGAGCTTGCCGGTGCTTGAAAAAAACGGCATAAAGCCTGATATCGTAACCTCATTAGAGAGGATAGAATTAACAGCGACTTTTTTTGAAAGAACAAGCAAAGAGTTTCAAAAAGATATAGTTTTTTTGCATTCTGCGGTTCAGCATAGACGAGTCATAGACGGCTCACACGGTCAAAAAATGATAGTAATGCGCCCTTTTGGCTACATGATGCACTTTAAAAAAATTAGAGATTTTGGATACGCGGGGATTGGGATGAGTGCTGCAAACATGGCATTTGAAGTAGCATATCTGATGGGACACAAACAGACTGTTTTTATCGGACAGGATTTGGCATACGGCGATGACGGCACAACGCACGCTAGAGACCATACATTCGGCTCTGATGATAAAGCGTTTAGAAAAAATGCAGAAAGCAACGAAAATAATATTATCTTCGTCACAAAATACGGCGGTGGCGGAGAAATAAAAACGAATGTTATTTGGGTGATGTTTATGAACTATTTCGTAAATAACATTGCCGAAACAAAACACAAAATGCTCGCTATTAACTGCACAGAAGGCGGCGCTAGAATAGAGGGAACGCTTGAACTGCCGTTCGCCGAGATTGCAAAAAATATAGATAAATCCAAACAAAAAACCGGCATAAAAATAGAGCCAAAATCAAAAGAACTTATGCAAGCAGATTTTGACTACGCAAAAGGGACTATTGAAGAGATTATTAATTTCGGCGAAGAGAAAAAAGCAAAAATAGAAGAGCTGTTTTTAGAAGTAGCCGCAATTTGCAATGAGCTTGTAAAATTAAAAGACGAAAATAGGCTTGCTGATGTTGATTTTGATAAAGTTTACGGCATTATTGGCAAAATAGACAATTTTAAATCGATTTTTGATGAGCCTAATTTTAAGATGATTTTTTGGGAGACGGTTAGGTCTTTTATAATCCATCAAGAGCTAGAAATAGCAAAAATAGTAGTAAGGCACTACAAAAACGAAGAAGAAAAACAAGCTAGAGATGTTGAGTTTTTGTTCGCTCACAAGTATTGGCTTTTTTCTTTAGCAGGCGGCATAAATGCACAGCTTGAAGTTATAAAAACAGCAAGAGAGTCTTGGAAATAGACTCTTAAATCACTGTTTGTTTATTTTTGGCAAATTCCATCTTTTTTTATAAGCCACCAGCCTTAAAACAACGCTAAAAACCGCTATTGCAATAATGCTAAATTCGTTAATAGCGCCAAAAAACTCCAAAATACCTAATAAAAAAGCAACAATCACCGCAATAGAACCGTAAAAATCACTAATAAGCACCGACGGAACTTGATTTATCATAATATCTCTTGTGACTCCGCCGCCGACTGCGGTTATAAAACTAACGATTACAATGCCAAAAAAGTTATATTCCGCATTAATAGCAAGCAGCGCGCCAGTAATGCTAAAAGCAACAAGACCTACCGTATCGCTCACTACGAATATCCATTTTCTCTCGATAGAGTCTTTTTTGTAGAGTTTTAATAAAAAAATCAAAGCAATAGTAGCCATCAGCGTAGCCGCCGGATAAATTGCGGTAAAAGCAAACGGGGGCGAACTAAGAATGGCATCTCTTAATATTCCGCCGCCAAGCGCCGTAAGCGAGCTGGCTATAAGAATGCCTAAAATATCTAGGTCGTTTTTGATGGCGACTAAAAATCCGCTTATAGTAAAAGCAATAATCCCCATGATATCGGCGAAGATAAAATAATCCATCTAAAAAAAACCTTACGGGTTAATATTTTTTGAAGTGAAAAGTCCAGATTTTAAAAATCGCCTCTCTTATGATATTCCCAGACATTTTGGACACACCCTCTTCTCTGTCTGCAAAAATAATAGGAAGCTCAAGTATTCTTGCTCCTTTTTTGAAAAAAGCGTAGTTCATCTCTATTTGAAAAGCATATCCGTTGGAGCTTATGGCATCAAGATTTACTTTTTTTAAAAATTCTGCTCTTATCCATTTGAATCCGCCCGTGCAATCTTCTATCGGCAGACCGGTGACTATCTTGGCGTATTTGTTGGCAAAATATGACAAAAGGACTCTTCTAAGCGGCCAATTGATAACGCTTATGCCTTTTATATATCTTGAGCCGATAATTACATCCGCTTTTTCTTTGCTTGCTATAAAATCTTTGATATATTTTGGGTCATGCGAAAAATCAGCATCCATCTGCACGATAAAATCCGGATTTTGTTTAAGCGCAGTTTTGAATCCATCTACATAAGCCGTTCCAAGCCCTAGCTTGCCCGCTCTTTTTAAGAGATGGATTTTTGGATTTTTCTCTTGAAGTTCTTTTACTATATCGCTTGTGCCGTCCGGCGAATTGTCGTCTACTATTAAAATCTCTATTGAATTATCCACGCCAAGAACGGTGTCTATTATTTTTTTTATATTGTCTTTTTCGTTATAAGTTGGGATAACAACAATGATTTTCAAAAAATTTCCTTCTTCTCTTTTAGATAAAAAATTGCGCCGTAAATACCGACTAAGATGAGAATAATACCATAAAGAATTGAGATAGAAAGCACCTTTTCTACATCGGCGCCGACTAGCAAAAAGAGCCCAATCATAGCACTCTCTCTTATGCCCCAGCCTGCAAGCGAAACAGGAACGATAGAGATAAGCAAAACAGCAGGAACTATTGAAAGAAAAACAGTAAAATCAGCTTCAAAAGAAATACTAACGGCAATCATATAAAAAGAAGCAACCGCAAGAAGGTGAACAAACATAGAAAGTGCGGCTTGCGTAAAAAACCTCTTTTTGTTTTTTAGAATAATTCTAAATCTTATAGAAAGGTCAAAAAATAGCTTTAAAAACTTATATCTTTTAAAAAACGGCGCCCAGCTAAGATAAAGCAAGGCAAAAACCCCAAAAATTCCGCCCAAAGAGAGCATAATCAATAGAATAAACAAATCTTTTGGCAATAAATCAGGCTGAAACAGATTGGCGATTAGACTCAAAAGCACAAGCCCAAAAAGCCCGATAACTCTATCTATAAGAACATCAAAAAAAGCTCTTTTTTTATTCCCTTTTGCTTTGATGATATCAAGGACTCTTATCGCATCTCCGCCTATCGTACTTGGAAGTGCTTGATTAAAAAATGTTCCTTTAAAGTAGCTTCTATAAAAAAACAAAAAATCTTGAGAGTATTTAAGCGTTTTCATAATCAAAAACCATCGATAAGACGCCAAAAGCGTACTCAAGTACTGAAACAAAAGTGCAAAAAGCAAAAAAAGACCGTTGGATTTTGACACGACAAAGAGAAATTTATCGACATCGATAGATCTAAAAATAACAAAAAAAATAATTAAAGTGATAGCTAGTTTGATAAAAAGTTTCATTGCACTGATTCTATCATTTTTGTGATTTTAGAGCGCATTCAAAAAAAATGAACTTTTTATCTTTTGCCTCTATGCTTTTGTAGATAAACTCTTTTTCGTTTTTGATTTCACACTTTTGTCTTATATTTTCTTTTATTTCGTCTCTTTCGATAAAACCAAAACAGTTTTTAAATTCAACGCTCTCTTCTTTTTCCCAAACAGTATACATATTGGGGCGTGTCGAAAAAATAGAAGAGATTGCGCTCTTATGCTCTGGCATAAAATAATTTAAAACAGCGGTTGTCGAGTAGTAATCAGAACAAATAGGCGCATCTTCGCCTTTTGTGTACTCCTTAAAGGCATCTACCGCCTCTTTGTAACCGACAAAGTGGTATTTTGGATTGATGCTTTTTGGCACAAAAATATCTGGAAATTTTATGACAAACGAAAGTGCGATAGAAACTAGAAGCGATGAGATAAAAAGCTTTTTTAGGTTAAACCGATTGATATAAATTGCTACAAAAGGTATGAGACTCAAAAGTGCGGGCGCATACCAATTGAGCGCCATTTTCTTAAAAAGAGCCTTATATGCAAAAAACAAAAATATAAATCCGGTCATAAAAAGCAAGAACTTTTCAGCCTCGCTATACTCTCTTTTTTTTAGAATTATGTAAATTGCCGTCACAAAAAACAGCGGTGTAATCAAAAAGACAACTCCTAAAATATACTCTTGCAGATACTTTAGGGTAATGCCAAAATCCTTTGAGCTTCCGTGAGCGTATTGATATGTAAAACTCACCCATTCGTGTTGATAGTTCCAGTAAACAACTCCGCCAAAAAGCGAAAAACACAAAACAAAAGCAAGCCAAGTGTGAATAGAAGTAAGAAGCTCTTTTTTTTTTAGCAAAATATAAAGCCCTACGATTCCCACAAGAAGTATGGCGGTTAGCTTGCTAGCAAGCGCAAGCCCTAGAAAAATTCCGGCGAGATAGATGTTTTTTTTGTCTGTTTCAAAAAGAGCAAGATAGGCAAAATAAACAGCTCCGCTCCAAAAAATCAAAAGCGCAGAATCAGGAGTGGTAATAGAAAAAGAGGTCTGCGCGACAGGAAGGGAGAGGTAAATAACGCTTGCAATAAGAGCCGATTTTTCATCTGAGATTTTTTTGGTCAAAAGATAGATAAAAATAGATGAGGCAGCTACCGAAAAAACAGCAACCATTCTTATAAAAACCACATGGTCGCCAATAAGCGTAAAAAGCCTAATCAAATACGCTACAAAAGGCGGATGGTCAAAATATCCAAATTCTAGCTTTTGTGCCCAATGCCAATAGTAAGCTTCATCGGGATGAATCGGTATAAAAAAATTATAGATTACATTAAAAAAGGAGACGGCAAAAAGAAGAATTAAAAAATTTTTACTAAACAGGGAGGTTTGCAATTTATGCCTTTTTTGTTAAAAACTAAAATTTTACATACATTAAGTTAAAATCACGAAATTTAGCTACAAGAAGTGTGATGAGCGTATTAACAAAATATAGCATAAAAAATTTTTGGGATAGTTTTTTTCCCATATTTTCGGCACTGGTTTTAATAGTCTCTATCGCATTTTTTATACAGATTTCAACTCAGACGGCTTATTTAAAAATCTCATTTTCGGAAATCATACAGCTTTATTTTTACTACACGCCGGAAATTTTGCTCTATACGCTTCCTGTTTCATTTTTTGCAGGCGCTATTATCTCGCTCGGCAAACTATCATTCGACCTTGAACTTATAGTCATTTTTGCATTGCAGGGCAGCACCAAGATGATTATAAAAGCGCTTAGTGTTTTGGCAATTTTAGCAACCGCCATACTTTTGGTTGTAGGATTATGGCTAAAACCAAAAGCGATGTTAAAAGCAAAAGAGATGATATACTCAAAAGAAGATAGCTCTCAACTAAACCTAAAACCGAGCGAATACGGGCAAAAATTCGGGGATTGGCTTTTGCATATCGATAGCACAAAGAGCGAAAATAGATACGGCAACCTAGTGCTTTTCTCCAAACAAGAAAAAAGTGATATTTTTATCAAGGCGGATGAAGGAGCCGTTTCTCAAAAAGAGGGGTATTTTAATCTTTCTTTAAAAGAGGGCAAAGCCTACAATATTTTACAAGAGGAGATTCAAATGATAAACTTCTCTCAAATGCAGGTAAACAAACCCTCAAGCATGACAAAACTTCGCTATTCAAACATAATAGACTTTTGGAATGAATGGATTAAAAAAAATCCAAGAGACCTTTCAGTTGCTATTTTGACTGCTCTTTTTCCGATTTTGTCGCTTCTTATGATTGCCTCTCTTGGCGTAGTAAATCCAAGATACGAAAAAAATATAACCGCCGTTTACGCAATATTTTTTAGCACACTCTACTATTCGATGATATATGTTTTTGGTCAAAATTACCCGCTCTATTCTGTTTTTGCGGTTCCTTTTGTTTGGCTTTTTATTTCGTACCTGATTTATCGAAAAAGAATAAAAGGAGTCTATTAGCCCATGAAGCTTCTTGTATTTACAAATCATAGGGCAATAAGAGATTTTATTGTAAAAAACTACGAAAAAAAATCCTTGCTTGACAAGCTTTTAACTATCGATGAGTTTGAAAAAAGAGCACAGATTTTTCAAAACAGAAAATTTATAGATGACGACCAAAGAGCTATTTTATTAAAAGAGGCGGCTGATTTTGGCGATTTTGACCTCCTTAAAATAGAAAAAGATTTTTTAAAGTTTATCAAAAGCTCTACGGCGATTTTAAAATTTTTTGAAGAGCTGACGAAAGAGGGCGTGACTTTTGAAGATATACAAAGAGCTGATACTTATGCCGAATACGACAGTCATCTAAATGTTTTAAAAATACTTTTTTCAAGATATTTGGCACTTTTAGATGAACACCTATATGTTGATCCGATAAACGCACCCATGATTTATGAGATAAACGACGATTACTTAAAAAACTTTAAAGAAATTCACATTTTTTTTTGAAGGATACTTAAGCAGATACGAAGTAGCGCTTTTTGAGAAAATTGCCAAAATTTCTGACTGTTTTTTACATATCTCTACTAGCTTTTTTACAAAAAAAATGCACAATAGGTTTGAAGGTTTTGAGCTTGAAGCAAACCATGGCTACACCTTAAATATTTCAAAAAAAGAGATTGTAAGAAGCGATAAGATAAAAAAAGAGTATGAGATAAAAACATATAGCGCTCCAAGCAGACTTATGCAGATTGCCGCTATCAAAAAAGCTCTTTTTGACCTTTTGAAAAAGCCTCATATTTTGCCGCAAAAAACCGCTCTTATTTTGCCAGATGAAGAGTTTGCAGAGCTTTTGTCTTTTTATGATTACAAAAAAAACTTCAACTATGCTATGGGGTTTTCTTTTTATAATGAGCCGCTTTATAAAAAACTAAAAGCAATCTATGAACTAAGAGAGGAGAAAAACCACGAAAATCTCTTAAGAGCAAAAAGATTAAGTATTGATGAAAAACTGCTTGAAGAGTTATGGGAAAAAGTAATCGATTTTGATGAAATTGTGAGGATTTTTGAAACCTTTGGCGAAGAGATTGACGATAAGGAAAAAAGACACCTTTATTTAGAAAACATACATGCTCTAAAAAAAATCAAAAAAGAGCTTGCAAGCTATCCGCTAAAAGAGATTTTTCATCTTTTTTTAAATAGATTAACAACCATAAAAATTGATATGACTGGCGGCGGAAATATCACGGTTATGGGTGCTTTGGAGAGCAGAGGCGTAGAGTTCGATGCCGTAGTCGTGTGTGATTTTAATGAAGGATTTGTGCCAAAAGAGAATAAAAAAGATCTGTATTTAAACTCAGCCGTTAGAAAACATTCAAATCTTCCGACAAGAAAAGACAGGCAAAATCTTCAGCTTGATTTGTATCATAATCTTTTTTTAAGAAGCAAAGAGGCTGCAATTATCTATGTAAAAAGCGAGGATTCTATCCCAAGCAGCTTTTTAAAACAGCTCCAAATAGAAAAAGAGCCGATAGAAATCGGGTATGAGTATGCGCCGCTTTTGTATGAAAATAACACAAAATGTGAGCAAGAAAAAAGCCTGATAGAGATTGAAGTTGATTTGGCAAACGAACCGCTAAGCGCCACAAAACTCAAAGATTATCTCACTTGCAAAAGAAAATTTTATTACAAATACCTAGAAAGAATCAAAGAGCATAAAATCCCAAGCGACCAATTTGAACCCTATCAAATGGGTAATTTTTTGCACAGTGTTTTTCGCGATATCTTTAGAAAAAAAACAGCTTTTAGTAGTGAAAAAGAGCTTTTTAACGAGATAGAAATGGAGCTAAAAAAGTTAATAAAAGATGACATAGCGCTTCAGTTTGAGGGGGACATATGGCTTAAAAAACTTTTGCCTTTTGTTCAAAACGAAATAAAACGATTTAAAGAAGGCT
Source organism: Campylobacterota bacterium (assembly GCA_030836705.1). Lineage (GTDB taxonomy): Bacteria > Campylobacterota > Campylobacteria > Campylobacterales > SZUA-545 > JAUPLZ01. The sequence continues at coordinate 1,180 of JAUPLZ010000061.1, read as the reverse complement.
ATGAGGTTTTTTTGTGTGAAAAAAAACTAGAATGCGCTTTTGAAGGCATGCTCATTGAAGGAGTTATAGACAGGATAGATAAAAAAGAGGATAGGCTCTTTATTATTGATTATAAGAGCGGCTCTTATCCTGTTTCACTTGATGGCAAGCTAGAAAATACAAAAGATTTTCAGCTTGTTTTTTATGAGATTTTAGCTTCAAACTTTGGCAAAATCGGCGGAGCTTTTTATTATGATTTAAACAACTCCATAATGATAAAAGAGGAGTTTTTTTCTCAAAAAAAAGCGCTTCTTCAAACCCATATTGAAAAATACAAAGAAAAAACCCAAACTTTTGAAATGACAGATGAGATAAAAGAGTGCAGATATTGCCCGTATAAAATCATCTGCGAAAGGGAGTAAGATGTCGTTTGAGCCTTATGTAGCATATGAAGCAAGTGCGGGAAGCGGCAAGACTTTTACGCTTAGCGTAAGATATGCATCACTCCTTTTTCTGGGCGTTAAACCGGAAAAAATAGTAGTGCTTACTTTCACCAACAAAGCCGCAAACGAGATGCGCATAAGAATAGTAGAGCTACTTTATAACCTAGAAAAAAAAGAGGCGGAGCTTGGCGAAATTTGCGCTGTTTTGGCACTGCAAAAAGAGGAGATTTTAAAGAAAAAAGAGCAGGTTTTACAAAGATTCTTAAAAAGCGAACACAAAATCATGACAATTGACAGTTTTTTGAACCTCATTGTAAGAAACTTCTCTCTTTATGCCGGCTTGCCTGTTGATTTTAAGATATCAAAAATTGATGATTTTTTGCTTCAAAAAAACTTCTTAAAAGAGATAAAAAAAGAGAATCTCTGGCAAGAGCTCTTGTGGCTTGCCATAGGCGAAAAAAAAAGAATAAACGATATTTTTGACATACTAAAGTTTATGTACGAAAAAGATACCGAACTTTCAGGCAAAGGAACAATCGAAACTAAAGCAAAGAGCGAAGAGATAAAAAAAGAGCTCTTTTTAACATTTAAAAAACTTCAGGTTTTAGTCCAATCAAGCGAGCAGGCAAGCGAAAAAGTGGTAAAAATGGTTGAGTTTTTGGACATTGAGGATATTTGCAAGAAAACTTGGCTAGAAAGAGACTCTTTAAAATACGATCGCTCGCTTTTTAACAAAATCTACACAAGTGAAATGGATG
>JAUPLZ010000060.1 GCA_030836705.1 Campylobacterota bacterium | reverse complement strand
CAAATTCCTTACCGTCATAAGCTGACATATCCCTTGAATGTGGTGGCATCGAAATACCAGCAAATTGTTCTAATGCATCTATACTTTTAACTTTCAACATTAATTATACCTTTTTGCTTTTATTTATTATAGTAAAAAAAAGTAAAAACTAAACTTATCATACCTCCACAAAAAGGAGTTTCATGATAAAAATAGGTATAGCAGGTCATAGAGATCTTGATAAAAGATTTATTGAAGAATATAAAAAACAAGTATTTAAAAAACTTGATGATTTAAAACAAAAACATCATGAAGTAATTCTTATTTCACCACTAGCAGACGGAGCAGATAGGCTTGTGGTGTATGAAGCTATGAAGTTGGGTATAAAATATATAGCAGCACTTCCTATGCAAAAAAAGCTATACAAAGATGACTTTGATACCACTTCAAAACTAGAGTTTGAAAAGCTATTAAAAAACGCAGAGCATATCCTTACAATATCTCACACTAAACCCTTTATAAGAGATAGGCAGTATGAGCTAGTAGGTAGATATATATCAAACAACTGCAATATACTCTTTGCTTTATGGGATGGAAAACAAAATGGCTTTATCGGCGGCACGGGTGAGATAGTAAAATATCATCTAAAAAACAAAAAAATTTTATGGCATCTTAAGGTTGATAGAAATGCTATTTAGTTAGAATTATCTTATGAATTACGAAGCCATAAAACAAATATTAGATAAATTCAACATTACATCTTTATCACAACTAGAAGAACAGTTAGAGTATTACATCAATGCTTTAGATCCTCATTATGATGATTGTGGGGATGATCCGATAGATAAGGACTGTACAAATGCTAATTGTTACGAAGACTTTTTTCTACCTGACTGTAGAAAGCTTATAGAGATTTATAACAAATATTTTAAAAAAGATATAGCCAATAGAAAACACTTTATTGAGTACTTAGTTGAATATACAAATACAAAGCAAAGTAGTATAGAAAATTATTTATATTGTAGAAGTTGTAACCAACAAATAAGAAGAGGAACACAGGCTAGTTTAAAAATACCTAATTCAGAATTTAAAACAGATTTTTGTAAAAATCTTGCTATAAAGTTTGATTATAAAAGCTTGTTTGAGACAGACTATACATCTATAAAACAGTTTTTAAACAAAGAGCATAAAATCACAAGTGAAACATTCATACCAAAATACAGTGAAAACAAAGAGGACGCTATGATAAAAGATGAAGAGAAAAAACTATTTGATATAGTACATACCTCAAAAGAACAGTTTCAAGAAAATCTAAAAAATGAAGAAAATTTAACAGGTAGTGAACAATACCTTTTCAATCTTGCATTATACGCTTTTGAAAGAGGTCTGACAGATGAAGCTATGATGCTATTGGAAAGAGTAGTTAAAATTTCACAAGAGTATTTAAAAAAAACAGAATTTTTACAACTAAAAGCAAAACTACTTTCAAATCAACAAAAAGACAAAGAAGCTATCACTATTTTAAAGGAACTTATATCTGATAATAAATCAAATATAGATGCAGAAACATACAATCTTCTTGCTGCTTCCATAAAAAGAGATGCATTTAATGAATATGAAAAATATAGTGATGAAAAAGCTTTGATAGAAAAGCTAAATGAAGCCAAAGATATTTATTACTCTGTTTACAATCTAAACAAAGATTATTATCCAGCACTTAACTATATCTATCTTCAATTTATGTTAACACATATAAATGATGACGACTTAGATAGTGTCATAAATGAAGCTAAAACTATATGGTCAAAAACAAATCACAAAATTACTGACTGGTGGAGTTTTATATCAAATGTAGAGTTTTTGATATTAGTTGGAAAATATGAAGATGCAAAAAAAGAGTTAAATAACCACTTTGATGAGCTAGATAAAGATGAGATTACAGAGTTTAATATTTCTTCGACTTTAAGACAATTGACTCTTTATTATGACTATTTTTGTAAAGATCAAGCTTTAGAAGATATCATAAAATACATTGGCGATATCAACAAAAAAATTTAAATTAAAGTGAAAGATAGTTATTCAATTTCAACTCAAAATCATCTATGTTATCAATTTCTTCGTAATATTTATCAAAAAGGTAAGAGACCATTTCAAGTTTTTTAAAAACTGAAATACCTTTGTGCTTATGAAACGCACAATGCACTATTAAATAAAGTAAAAAAACAATAAACATAGTGTTAAAAATGCTTGCTGCATAGTAGATTAGCGCAATACTCAATATTTCTAATCCTGAATTTATATGAAAATTTTGATAAATGAAATTTATATAAACAATACCTACAACAATCATATTTAATGAAAATAATATAAAATCATTTAGAAATATCTTTAAAATATTTAAAGCCAAGTAATACCTTTTTATAATTTGCAGTATTATAGTTGTAATCATAGACACATTTTGTATATTAATAAATTTATCACGAAAATCTATCATTTATTTTGCCACAACCATAATACTTTTTGCTAAATCTTTATAACCTTAACACCATCAAAAAATTATCCTCAAAATCAACATATATAAATCTTTTGCTATAGACAAAATACGGCCACAACATTCACTACACTTCTATCATAAAAATCACGCATTTAAAAAGGATCAAAAGAGATGAAAGAGTTTTTATCAAATACATTTGAGAGCATAACAGATACTGCAAAGAGTGGCTCTAAGGCTTACGACGCTCACATAAGAGAAAAAGCGATCAAAGAGGTCAATAAAAAGATAGAAGAAAAAGGTTTGGTGTTGGAGCAGATAGCAGATGAGGATTATGAGGCGATGATTAGCGATCAGTCCAAAGATATCAAAGAGGATTATGCCAAAAAAGCTGCT
>JAUPLZ010000059.1 GCA_030836705.1 Campylobacterota bacterium | reverse complement strand
ATAAAATCAAATCTTCTTACTGATATAAGAATGGCTCTTGCAGGAAACTACAAAGAATTTGAGTCACAGAGAGTTCTTGCATATGCGACATATATGACGGGTGTTATGCTTCATGCTTATGATTTTGATTTTTTTTATAATAAAGATATAGACAAGAGCCAAATTAAAGTAATAAACGAAAACGGGCTTGATAAGGTTGTGTCAAATGATAAAAAAGTAGCTTCGATAGTCGGTGTAAGACATGAGAACGAGGCTTTTATAAAGCCGGAAAGCAAGATGATTATTATTGAAGCATCATATGTCAGTCCTCAAAAAATATCAAAAATTGTTCATGAAGAAAAAATTCAAACAGATGAGCAGTTTTACAACTCTTCAAGAGGAAGCGAGCCTGATTTGGAGATGGGAATATGCTGTTTGTGTAACACTATAAGCACAAGTGGAAAGGTTATTTTTTATTCAGAAAAATTACAGCACAAGCATAACCACCCGCAAATAAGTATAAATTGTAAAGTTGATGAAATAAATAGCGTAATAGGTCGTAAGTTTGAAAAAATAGAACTTAACAATATTCTAAAACGGCTCTACATGGATGTAAAAATCACTCCGGAGCAGGATACTATGATGATCGGCGTGCCTGCTTTTAGGCATGATATCTTGAATATGTTTGATATAGCAGAGGAGGTTGTAAGAGTTGTAGGAATTGACAATATTCCTTCTTTGCCGCTAAATTTTGTCGAAATGGATACCTATAATGCAGATTATGAAAACTATAAACTAGAGTATGCTTTTATCCAAAAAAGCGTATCGCAAGGCTTTTTTCAGGCTCTTCATTTTGTGTTTGACGATAAGAAAAATAATAAAAAATACGGTCTAAGCGAGATAAATTCTTCCCTTGAGCTGTTAAATCCAATTACAGCAGAGCTTGACACCTTAAGGGCTTCTTTGCTCCCGGCGCTTTTAGAGTCGACTCGCAAGAATGTGTACAAATCAAGAAAAAGAGTGGCTCTTTTTGAGATAGGTTTTGTGTTTGATAAAAATAGAAACGAAAGTAAAAAAGCGGCTTTTGTTTGGTGCGGAAATAAAGAGCCGGAAGATGTTTTAAATCATGGAAAGCCTGAAAATATCGACTTTAAAACATTTATCCAGAAGATAAAAGCCGTGTTGCCGACAGTTGAATTCGCAACACTCTCAAAAGCAAATGAACTAGTGCATCCTTTTGTAAGCGCCGATGTTGTGCTTGATGGCAAGGTTATCGGTTTTGTCGGCAAGCTCCATCCAAAAATTATAAAAGATATAGACATTCCGGTTACATTTGTTGCTGAAATAGATATGTCGCTTATAAAAGCAACCGTAAAAACGGCAACCAAAACATCCAAATATCAAAAATCGCAAAGAGATTTAAGCGTAATAATTTCAAAAAATACTCCTTTTAGTACAATAAAAAAAGCTATATACTCACTTGAAATTAAAGAGCTAAAAGATATCTACCCGGCAGATTTTTATAGCGATAGTTCTTTAAAAGATAATTTTTCGCTTACTCTAAGATATTTATTGCAATCAAACGATGATTCATTAAGCGAAGAGAGAATAGGCGCCATAACAGAAGAGATACTAGCTGTGTTAAAAAAAGATTTTAAGGCAGAGTTAAGATGAAAAACCTTCAAGTATTAAAAGCAAAATCATCTTTTTCGCAAGAGATAGATAGCATAGCAAGCGATAAATCAATTTCACATCGCTGTGCAATGTTTTCTTTATTGTCGTCAGCCGAGTGTGAGGTGGAAAATTTTTTAGAAGCCGAAGATACTTTAAACTCTTTAAAAATAGCGCAAGAGCTTGGCGCTGTGGTAAAAAAAGAAAATAATAAGTATTTTATAACGCCTCCAAAAAAGATAAAAGAGCCTAGCGATGTTCTTGATTGCGGAAATGCGGGAACCGGTATCAGGCTTTATTGCGGGCTTTTAGCCGGAAGTGATGGTTTTTTTGTTCTATCTGGCGATAAGTATCTAAGAAGCAGACCGATGAAAAGGGTAATAAAACCGCTTTGCGATATCGGTGCAAAAATTGATGCAAGAGATAATGCTAACTTAGCTCCGATAGCCATAAGAGGAGCTAGTTTAAAAGCTTTTACATATGAGAGTGCAATCTCTTCTGCTCAAGTTAAGAGTGCGATGATTTTAGCGGCTCTTGGAGCAGACGGGGTTTGTCGCTACAAAGAATCAGAACTTAGCAGAGACCATACTGAGAGAATGTTAAGAGGTATGGGTGTAAAGATTGAAAAAAGCGGTGATTTTATTGAGATTCACCCAGTAAAAGAGCCACTAAAACCTCTAAAGATAAAAGTCCCGACAGACCCATCAAGCGCTTTCTTTTTTGCAGTAGCAGCCGCTATAGTTCCTAATTCAAAAGTGCTTTTAAAAAATCTTACTCTTAATCCGACAAGAATTGAAGCTTTTAAAGTTTTAAAAAAAATGGGAGCGAAGATAGAGTTTGTAGAAAAAGAGAATATTTATGAGCCAATCGGCGATATTTTGGTTGAATATGCTCCTTTAAAAAGTGTAGAGGTTAGCGAAAATATCTCATGGCTTATCGATGAACTTCCGGCTCTTTCTATTGCGATGGCGTTTGCAAGCGGCACAAGTATTGTAAGAAATGCCAAGGAGCTTAGAGTAAAAGAAAGTGATAGGATAGAGAGCGTTGCGAAAAATCTAAGAATTGCTGGCGTTGAAGTAACTACTGTTGAAGATGGCTATAGCGTAATGGGAACAACACCAAGAGGCGCTGTTTTTGACTCTTTTGGAGATCATAGAATCGCTATGAGCTTTGCACTTTTGGCGATGGCATCAAGTGAAAGTACGATAAAAGATATAGATTGTATTAGTACTTCATTTCCGAATTTTATTGAACTATTATCAAAAATGACAGAGACAAAGATTTATGGAAGTTAAATTAAGTGATAGCTATGGATTTTGTTTTGGTGTAAAAAGAGCAATAAAAATAGCTGAAAATAGCCCTTACTCTCACATGATAGGACCGCTTATCCACAATACAAAAGAGATTGAAAGTTTAAGTGAAAAATATAAGGTAAATGTAGTTGAAGATATAGATT
>JAUPLZ010000058.1 GCA_030836705.1 Campylobacterota bacterium | reverse complement strand
AGGCTTCGCTGGGACAAAATCGCATCAAACTCTTGACATATTTGATTATAAACTATTTGCTGATGTTGCGTAAGTTGGATTGTTTTAGGTTGATATATATAGTCGTCTATAAGTTTAATAATTTTTTCTGTTTGATGTACACTGTTTTTACATGTTTTTATGATATCGGACAAGCCATCTACATTTTCAGCCTGAAGTTTATCTGCTTGCAATTGCACACTATCAAAATCTTCAAGCTCTAGCATAGATTTCAAAATTTCTAAACGCTTGATGATTAAAACCTCATTTTTGCTTGACGCTGCCAATTTTATATCCATGCTGATTTTTAAAAATAATACACTAAGTTAATTAAATTTACCATCAGCGGTTTTTTAGTTATAATGGGGACAGGCTCAATGCCGTTTAGTTAAGCCATCAGCACCCTGCAAATAGCCACTCTCTAGCCAATCAATAAACAATTTTTTTCTGCCTTCTTTGATAGTTGGCACTCTTGATGCCTTTTGTAATTTTGCCCTCTTCCGCATCTGGTCTTTTAAACTGTCTGTCAGGTCTGATTGCCACCTTGTTCGTTTTGAGCAGCTGATAGATTTTTTCAAGTATTTCATCGATATCTTTGTCACTGAAAAAAAGATCGAAACAGTGGTTTTTGATAGTGTTGAACGAAACGGATTTATTGACCTTTTGTTCGTACTTTTTTCTCCTGTCTATCTTTTTGGAATTTTTCTCTTCTTTAAACTCTTCATTGATATCGTAAGATACCAGGGCTTCGATGTTGGATATGAACATAGTTGCATAAAAGTCCTGCCTGATAGCCAAAGGCGTTGTTCCTGTAAAGTTTTCGAGTGACAGTCTGTTTTTTACAATATCGTAAAAGGTCTCTATCTTCCATCGTTTGAAGTAAAGCTCCCTGAAGTCCGTTAGCTTCAATACTTCATGATCCAATATAGAGGTTGCCAGTACTTCCACCTCCCCGTCAGGTAGTATCACCTGCACAAATCTCACTTTCAGCTCCAAAGGTAGATTCTGTGCAATCATCTCTTCCCTGAGTGTTTTTGTCGGCGGCGTAATGGTAACTGTAATATCTTTGTCTTTCGAATTTTTATCGAAGAGCGGCTCTGTATACTTTTTGTAGGTACTCTTTTTGACTCTTATGAGATAGTCGGCTTTATGTTTGTGCGTTATGGCGGCGAATATTTCGTAGGAGGGGTAGCTTCTGTCGAATATGACCAGATCGCCTCTTTTGAGCGCTGTAAAGTGTTCATCTTTGGCGATCGTAATCTCATGGGTCTTTCTATCTGTTATCATTGCATCGATAACGACGCCGTTTAGCAGATCGTACAGCAGTGAAACTCTCGCCTGAACGATCTGCTTATTCTTATCTTTGTGCTGGTTGATCACATTGACGGTGCCAAACGCCTCTCTTGTTCCCTCCTCATCAGGCAGAGTGATCAAGCTCCCGTCTATGCCAAGCAGTCGAAAGTCTTTGTAGGCGGCATATTCATACTGATCGTAAAACTGATCCCTTATATCATGGCAGAGTTCTATGAAGGCGGTATAGTTCAGTTTTTCTCTGGCTTGCGTGTATGCACCTTTGGTAACGGTGACCAGCTTCGTATTGAGCAGATTACTCAAATACACCTCCGCCTCATTCAGGATATTCTGCAAAGACTTGACACTTTTTTGTGTCATAAGTACGATCATTTTAGAAAAGGTCAACTTTCTCTCTCTTGTGAAAGCTTTGTCACGCATCCTGTGTGCGTCTTTGAACTCATTGGAGGCTATTTTATCGCGTACTGATTTTAGTATTGATCTCTTTTTTTTTCATATCGTACTCCATTGTTATTATAAATATACGCAGGAGCAGGCAATTTCTATACCTAAATCAATGTTCGTGAGGTTCGTATGGACAAGTTTTTTGATATTGTTGAAAATATCTGCTTTTGAAGGACTTTTGGCTTAACTAAACGGCATTGAGCCTGTCCCCATTTTCTCTAATGTTTTCCATGTTGATTTTTCTTGTATTTATTGGAATGTCGACCGAATAAAATTTAATATAGGCTTTTCTAACTATATATGATTTTCAGTAATCAAGATATTACAAATCATCAAGTAGTTTTTCGTCATTTTGTAGAATTAAACGATTTTTATACTCAGTACTGCTATAACTTATTCCTAAATTGATTTTATAGTTTTCTCCACATAAAGACAACATCAATTCTGTTTCACCAAATATCCAGTTTGTAAAAAAGGAAAGTCCTCCTCTCTCTAATGATTGACTCCATTCTGCTGGTTTATCCTCAAATACATCATCGGTAAAATAGCGATTGTCTTTTGATGGTTGTCCATATTTTTTAATCAAGTTATTTTTGATATTTTCGAAATCATAAATAAAATCACTTTTTTTTACATGTTCATGAATTAATTGATAGCTTCCTGTTGCTAACTCATCATTAATGAAATTGTAAACAATATAAGATGGAAAACCGGCAACTTTTCCTTCATATGCCAATAGATCATTCTCGTCTAGTATAATTTCTAAATTTTCAGATTGTTTGACTTGATTTTTAGACATACCCCATTTTGTCTGTCTAAATGTTAGTTCTTGAAGATCAGAAGACTTCAATTGATGAGTGGTCACTCTGTTTTGTTTTTCAGAAGTCAAAAAATTATGTTCTTTATTAAGATCATCCTTTGTGACGTTGTCTAAATAAAATGCACAAAGAGTAGGTTCATTTTCGGAACCACAAAGCAATTGATGAGTTGTAGCAGTATTATTACTCATTTTTTCAATTTGACTAATTACGACACCATCATTGTCTAATCCACCAATAAAAACCTTTTGACCTACATTAAAACATCCAGAAAATATTTCTCCAATGGCGATTAGTTTTTGTCCTGCTTCAAATGTTTCTAAAATTTTAAAAATATTTTGTGATTCTTTCATAGAGGATGCAAAACACCATGTTCCGTCTTCATTAAGAATTATTTCTTGACCATCATTTGTTGTTGCTAAAATCATATTGAACCTTTACTTTTACGTATTTTAACCAAAAACTGTTTATTTTATTTTACAAAACTTTCAATTTCGCTATGAAACAATAAAAAGGGGACGAGGCAACATTTTAAAATGATTTAGCTAATTTCCGCTTTCGCGCAGAGCATTCACACTTTTTTTAGAAAAAAGTGCTACAAAAAAGCGTCAGTCGGTTGCGTGAAAATGGGGACAGGCTACTTTAAATACGCTTTCGCACTTGCATTTGCTACTTTTTTTATAAAAAGTACCTCAAAAAAGTGGACTGTTATTTTTGGGAATTTAATCTGTGTAAAATGAGAATCTAGCATCATCTGCTATAATTACGACCATGAAAATAGAGCAATTTATAGCAGATGAAAATGAACGATTAGATGTTTTTCTTTCAAAAAAGATTAACGAATCCAGATCGGCACTTTCTGAATTTATTAAAAAATCATTTGTAAGCGTAAATGAAAAAAAGATTACAAAAGCAAGCCATAAGCTAAAAATCGGCGATAAAATAGAGCTTGAATATCCAGCTCCAAAACAATCAAAATCAGAGCTGTTGCCTCAGTTTGATGTGGATATTATCTATGAAGATGATGATATTTTGGTTATCAATAAACCATCAGGAGTGGTTGTTCACGATGCGCCTAGCGTAAAAGAACCGACACTTGTGGATTGGCTAAAAACAAAAAATATTTCACTCTCTACAATTAGCGGCGAAGAGAGGCACGGAATAGTTCATAGGCTTGATAAAGAGACAAGCGGTATTATGGTTGTGGCAAAAAACAATGAAGCGCACAGGGCGCTTTCAGAGCAGCTGCAAGACAGAAGCATGGGGCGGTATTATCTGGCTTTGATTGATTTGCCTTTGAAAGATAATATGCTTATAAACGCTCCGATTGCAAGAAATCCCAAAAATAGACTAAAAATGGGCATAGTTAGTTCAGGCAGAGAATCAAAAAGCGCATTTTTAAAAGTAGCTCTTGGTAAAAGTGAGAAAATAGAGTTAATAGCCGCAAAACTTTTTAGCGGCAGAACTCATCAGATAAGAGTGCATCTTTTTAGCATAAATAGACACATTTTAGGTGATGCTCTATACGGTTATAAGGGGAATGATAGTAAAATGAATAGAATTTTTTTGCATGCGTACATACTTTATTTAGTGCATCCAAAGACAAAAAAACTTATGAATTTTATAGCCCCGCTGCCTAGTGATTTTTTAAACTTGATAGAAGAGGAATTTTTAAAGGAAGATATTTATGAAAAAATTGATAGCGGTAATATTATTAGCTCTTTTAGCAATTGCAATAACTGGATGTAACACAGGCGGTCCAAAAGCTTTTGTAGAGCCAAAAATTGACCAAAATCTGTCTACTCCAAAAAACATAATGACGCTCTCAGGCGTAACATCAATCGGTTTTGAGTGGGATAGGGTAACAGATCATAACATTGAGGGGTTTGTTGTATATAGATCCGAGGGTGACGGCAAGCTTTTTTTGATAAATAAAATAACCTCAAGATTTGCAACACACTATGCCGATTTGAATCTAAAGCCAAATCAAGAGTACAACTATAGAATTTCAACATACGATGCAAGAGGTTTTGAGTCAGAACCAAGCAAGACAGTGACAGTAAAAACAGCCGATTTTCCGGAGCCTATAAGCTATATAGATAAAGTCGAAAACCTTCCAAGGATGGCGAAATTAGTTTTTAGACCACATGCAAATCCAAGTATTGATTCTTATGTCGTAGAAAGAAGAACGCCGCCGGATGATGTATGGAAAGAGGTTGGCGCTATAAAAGGCAGATTAAATGCAGAATTTATAGATACGGGACTTGAAGATTCAAAGAGCTATGAGTATAGAGTTTTTGCGATTACATTTGATGGAGTTAAGTCTCATCCAAGCGAAGTTGCAAGCACGGTTACAAAAAGCCTTCCTTCAAAAATAGTAGATGTTGAAGCCTCAAAAAATCTTCCAAAAAAAATCAAATTGGCTTGGCTTGCGCCAAAAAATGTTAAAGGAGCCGCATATAATGTCTACGCTTCTGATTTTCAAGATGGTCCGTTTAGCCTAAAAGCTACCGTAAGTGAGACGCAATATGAAGAGGCTGTAGATGAAGACGGGAAAGCTGTCTACTATAAAATAACAGTTATTGACAAGGATAAGCTAGAATCAAAAATGGCAGAAAAAGCAGTGCAGGGTGTTTCAAAGCCAAAACCGCTTACGCCAACTATAACAAAAGCCGAGATTGTCGATGCGGTGCCGGTTGTAGAGTTTTCAAGCAGAGATGTAAATGTTGCCGAGTTTAAGATAACAAGAGTAAAAATTATTGGTCTATTTACAAAAGAGACGGTTCATTTTACCGGACTAAAAGAGAGGGTTTTTAGAGATACAAGCGATAGTTTTGTTCCGAATTTTGAGTATCAATACTCTGTAACTGCGATAGATAATGATGGTTTGGAGTCAGTGCCAAGCGAAAAAGTTTCTTTGATGCACAAAGTAGAAGAAAAAAGTAAATAATATGCCGCATGCCCTTGTTGAATCTTTTGAGATACCAAAAGCACCTTTTGTTTTAGAAGGTGTTGAGTTTGAGTTTATTTCTTTGCCTTATAAAAATTGCGGGGTTGTAGGTGTAAAGATAGATAATCATAATTTTCTTTTAAAGTATATTCAAAATGAGAATAAAACGCTTATAAAATACGATAAAGCTACTAGGATACCGAAGTTAAATATAATAAAAAGAGCAATTAACTCTTTTTGCAATGCTGCCAATTCAAAAAAACTGCACTCAAATACGGTCATAACAAGAAAAGATCCGGAGTATAAAAATTATAAAAATATTGATTTTTTTCTAGAAGAGTTTAATTTCGATAAAGAAATATGGATTGAGATAGGCTTTGGAAGCGGAAGGCATATGCTGCATAATGCAAAAAACAACCCAAGCGTAGTACATATTGGGCTGGAGATTCACAAAGCATCTGCCGAACAGGTTTTAAAGCAATGCATGTTGCAAAATATTGACAATGTTTATATAAACGATAGTGACGCCAGAATGTTTCTTGAGATGCTTCCTGCTAATTCTGTTAGTAAAATATTTATTCATTTTCCCGTACCTTGGGATAAAGCGCCACATAGAAGGGTAATAAGTAAAAATTTTATAAATGAAGCAGTTACGGTGTTGAAAGAGGGCGGCAGGCTGGAGCTTAGAACAGACAGCAAGGGTTATGCCGATTACACATACTCGATTTTGATGGATTTGGATTTTTGCGAGCTTAGTGCCAAAAAAAATCACTTTATCGAGGTTTCAAGCAAGTATGAAGACAGATGGAAAAAGGAAGAAAAAGATTTTTATGATTTGGTATTTATAAATCATAAATCAAGCGATGAGAAAGAGATAATAAAGGATTTTTCTTTCTCGGGCTATATTAACTACGAGGATTTCTTGAAAAATGCAAAAGAGCATGTGGAACCGGAGGATGGATTTTTTGTCAGTGCAAAAGAAAAATATCCGCTAAACGCAAAAGACGGGCTTGTAAAAGTAACGATGGGTACATTTAATTCGCCGCAATCTCTTTATCTTCTTTTTAAAGACGGCAAAATAAGCTATTATCCAAAGGCTCCATATCCGACAAAAGCGAATTTTTTGGCGCATAAAAAGCTAGAAGCAATTATAGGTAAAAATATATGATAAAAGCAGAAAACATAACTCTTTCTTATAATAAAAATGAAAATATTTTATCAAACATAAATCTCCACATAAAAGAGGGAGATCTTGTTTTTATAACAGGAATGAGCGGAAGCGGAAAATCAACTTTGTTAAAATCTTTTTATGGAGCTATTTTGCCAAAGGACGGCGTTTTAAAAGTAAACAACCACGAAATTCAAAGAAGAGCAGGCAGTTCGACCATAAATTCATTAAGAAGAGGAATCGGGATCGTTTTTCAAGATTATAAACTCATAAGAGAGTGGACGATAGAGAAAAACATAGCCTTGCCGATGATAATAGCCGGATTTTCAAAAGATGCTATTCAAAAACAAGTAAACAAGCTGCTCACTCATGTGAAATTAACACATAGAAAAGATAGGTTTCCAGAAGAGTTAAGCGGAGGCGAACAGCAAAGAGCGGGAGTTGCAAGGGCGCTTGCTCATAATCCAAACATCATTCTTGCTGATGAACCTACCGGAAACTTGGATGATTATTCTACCGGTCTTGTTATGGAGCTTTTTTTAAAAGTAAATGCTCTTGGAAAAACCGTGATTATAGTTACGCATAGAATGCCGACTGATATAAATGTCAAATTTAGACATTTTCATTTGGAAGGGGGCAATATAAATGAATACCTTTAAAAGTCATCTTTCTTTGGTTTTTGCCCTTGTTGTTATGCTTTTGGCTATTCAATCTGTGGTTTCTATGCAAAGAATAATAAACGATTATGCAAAAAAAATAGCCGATGAATATTATATTGTAGCGGTTAGCAGTGTAGAGATTTTAAATGATGATGCAAAAAAAATATCCAAATTTATCGACTTTGTTGAACTTATAGACTCATCAGTTGCCATAGAAGAGATAAAAGGTGATTTATCGGCTGCTAATATAGCTCTTTTAAAAGCCTCTTTGCCGAAATTTTATAGAGTAAAACTCACCAAATACCCATCCGCAAATGAATTAAAAGAGGTGGAAAAAGCGCTTTTAAATACCAAAGATATTTTAAAAATAGAGAGTTTTGCAAAAAACCAAAATAGCCTTTATTCGGTTTTGATTTTAAATAAAACAATAATAACGGTTTTCTCCATACTTATTTTCTTAATAGCGCTTTTGCTTGTTGTAAGACAGATGGAAGTTTGGCGATTAAAACACAGCGAAAGAATGCAAATAATGTCGATTTTTGGCGCTGCAATGTGGCTTAGAAGTGCTGTGCTTTATAGATTAGCCGTTGTTGATTCTATTTTAAGTACATTCGTTGTTGCTTTGCTTTTTTATGTTTAAAGCTCAAACGACAAGATAGAAAGATATCTCCTTGATATCGGGCTTAATAAAATAGTTTTTGATATAAAAAACGACTTTCTTACGCTTCTTTTGGTGTCTTTTGGCATATCGATTTTGAGCGTTTTTTATGTGATAATAAAATCCGAACAAGACAAATGATAAAAATAGTTTTTCTCTCCCTTTTTTTTCTCTCCCTTCTTAATTCAAATACGGATAAGATTGACAAAAAAATTTCTCAAGCCAAAAAAGAGATAGAGGCAAAAAAAGAGGCAATAAAAAACGCCAATATTACAATGGAAGAGCTTGGCAAAAACATAGCAGCCGAAGAGAAAAAGCTTGAAGAGCTATCAAGAAAATTGCAAGTTTTGTCGGAGTCGATTGATGTAAATAGGGGAAAGTTGTCCGAAAATGAAAAAATTTACAAAGAGTTAAACGAAAGAAAAAAAACGGTAATTACCAAAAAACAAGCTTTAGAGAGAGAGCTGGTGGATATTATTGCAAAAAATTTAGCATATTCGGAAATTATCTCTTTGGAAAATAAAATAGCAAGCGAAAAAGATGTTGTGCTGCAAGAGATTTTTAAATCGCTTAACAAAATAGTTCAAGAGCAGTCGAAAAATCTAAAAGATGATTATATTAAGTTTGCTTCGGAGGCTGGAGTTCTTGAAAAAGACCTCAATAGGTTAAAAGGCGAGATAGAAATACTAAAAAGCTCGAGAGATGATATTGCAAAGCTAAAAAAACAAGAGCAAGAGTATATAAGCAAGTTAAATACTGAAAAAACCATCTATAAAAGCAAAATAAAAAAATTAATGGATGAGCAAGAAAGCGGCAGAGCTCTTTTGGCTAATTTAAATATTACAAAAATCAAAATTGAAGAAGAAGAGAAAATAAAAATAGAAAAGGAAAAAGCGGAACAAGGGAGTTTGGCTGAAACCAGAATCAATAAAATACAGCCGCTAGAAGAAGCCGAAGAGATAAAAATAAGACACATAGGTTCGTCATATCAAGGAACAAGAAAAGTATCCTATAAAGGTCAAAAGGTGGATGCGCCTATTGATGGTTTTGAAGTTGTTAAAAAATTCGGACCATATATGGATCCTGTTTATAATATAAAAATCCATAACGATTCGGTAACTCTAAAAAGCAGTAAAAAAGATGCCGTAGTAAGAAGCGTGATGGACGGAAAGGTGATTTTTGCAAAAGATTTTAATATGCTTGGAAATACCGTAATAATAAAACACGACGATAATGTGCATACAATATATTCAAATCTTTCAAAAATTGCTCCCGATATAATTCCAGGTAAAAGTATAAGAAAAAAATCCGCCATCGGAAGAGTCGATGAGGAGCTAAAATTTGAAGTTACAAAAGATGAGATGCCGATAGATCCTTTTGAATTAATAAGAGGATAGAATGACTCAAATAAAAATACAAAACCTCTCTTTCGGATATGCAAATTCAAATGTTTTAGAAAATATCTCTTTCGAGATTAAAAATAGAGATTTTATAGCCATTATAGGTCCAAACGGCGGCGGAAAAACAACACTTTTAAAGTTGATTTTAGGATTGATATCTCCATATTCCGGTTCGATAGATGTTTTTGGAATGACTCCATCTCAAGCTTCGCAAAAATTAGGTTATGTTCCTCAAGATATTAATATAAATTTAGGATTTCCGATAAGAGTAATAGAAGTCGTTCTCATGGGGCTTCTTGATAAAAAAAACATCTTTTTCGACTACTCAAAAAAAGAGACCCAAAAGGCGCTTGAAGCTCTAAAAAAAGTAGGAATGGAAGATTTTGCAAATAGGAAGATAAATACTCTCTCTGGCGGGCAAAGGCAAAAGGTTTTTATAGCAAGAGCGCTATGCGCAAATCCGCAAGTTCTAATACTTGATGAGCCGACCTCTAGTATAGATGCGCACGGCGAGCAAGAGGTTTATGAGATATTAAAAGAGCTAAACAAAGAGATAACGATTGTGGTCGTAAGTCACGGAATATCGCTTCTTTTGGATTTTGCCAAAAAGATTTTTTTTATCAACAGAACGCTTCTTTTGCATGATACGCCGTCTATGTCAAAAGCTCACCTTGTAAAATCAATGGGCATAAAAGATAATCATTTGTGCGAAGTTGACATACTAAACTATTTATCAAAAGCAAGAAAAAATGTTTGAAATATTAAATTACGAATTTGTGCAAAATGCTCTTATTGCGGGTATTTTGGTTAGTATTGCCGCAGGAGTTATCGGCAGTCTTGTCGTTACAAACAAGATGGTTTTTTTAGCCGGAGGAATAGCTCACTCGGCATACGGCGGAATAGGGCTTTCTATATTTTTTGGTTTTTCTATATTTTTTGGCGCTAGTGTTTTTGCCATAGCCGCTGCTTTTTTGATGGCATATTTGACATATGATAAAAAAACAAGAGCCGATACGGTTATAGGTGTTATTTGGGCGCTTGGGATGGCTCTTGGAATTGTATTTATCGATATGACTCCGGGATATAATGTAGATTTGATGAGCTATCTTTTCGGGAGTATTTTGGCTGTTCAAAAAGAGGATTTGTATTTTATGTTCTTTTTGGATTTGGCAATTATATTGGTTGTTACGGTTTTTTATAGAGCCTTTCTTGCAATCTCTTACGACATGGAGTTTTCTAAATTAAGAGGCTTGCCGGTAAAGTTTTTTTATTTTTTACTGCTTGGACTTACTGCCCTTACT
>JAUPLZ010000057.1 GCA_030836705.1 Campylobacterota bacterium | reverse complement strand
ATAAATAGAGTTAAAAAGCCTAAAATATATATAACCCATTGGATTGTTATCGGTTCTCCATCTTCTTTCTTCTGCTACAACTTGCCTTTCTGGTTGAAACTCTTCATCTTTTAACGAGAGATTTTCCATCATATCTGCAAAAAGCGAAAGTGAATTATTGATGTTTGTGTTTGATGTTTTAATAAAATAGTGCGTGTAATCAAAGCCGGTAGAGGCATTATTGACTCCGCCGTAGCTCTTTACTATCTCATCAAACTCTCCGGCTTTCATGTTTTTTGTTGATTTGAAATTAAGGTGTTCTAGCATATGGGCAATGCCTGATTTACCCATTATCTCGTTTCTACTGCCGACTTTATAAAAAAGATCAATACTAACAACACCGCTTTCATTTTTAAGAGGTATGGCTACAATTTCCAGACCGTTCTCTAGTGTTTTGGTATAGTAGGCTGGCAGGCTTGATTTGGACATTAATACTCCTATAAAAATAAATAAAAAAAGCAGAATCTTCATCTAGATGCGCCTACTGCTTGGGAAATATGGTTAAAGCCGTCTCTTTTAAGATTTTTTAAAATACCTTCATTGATATTTTTAACCAAAGACGGACCGTTAAAGATTAAAGCCGTGTAAATTTCTACCAAAGACGCTCCGGCTTTGATTCTTTTGTACGCTTCATCTGCCGAGTCGATGCCGCCGACGCTTATAAGGGTTGTTTTGCCGTAAAAATTACTAGCTATTTCATCAAAAAATTCAAAACTTTTTTCACAAATTACTCTTCCGCTGATTCCGCCAAAATCTTTTGCATTTTCAAGCAAAGAGTAGTCGTTTGATGTGTTGTTTGCAATTATTCCGGACGCTCCTGCTTCAACCGCGGCAAAAATAAGCTCGTTTGCTATATCCAGATGAAGATCTGGAGCTATTTTGAGGTAAATTGGTCTATTTGTAATCGGTTTTATTTTTTCTATCAGCTCTTTTATAAAGGATTCGTTTTGCAAATCTCTTAAACCGGGCGTATTCGGCGAAGAGACATTTACTATAAAAAAATCCCCAATCTCGCTAAATTTTTGAACCAGTTTAAAATAATCGTCGATGGCTTTATCTGCCGGAGTTATTTTATTTTTACCTATATTGATTCCAAGAGGTATTGCAAAAGGGTATTTTTTTTGAACTCTTTGCGCAATTTTGTGCATACCGTCATTGTTAAAACCCATCGCGTTTTGCAGAGATTCTTGCTCTGGAAATCTAAACAATCTAGGCTTTTCATTTCCTGCTTGAGGAAGCGGTGTAAAAGTACCAATTTCAACAAACCCAAAACCAAGCGCAGGAAGAGATTGGAACATGGTGGCGTTTTTATCGAATCCAGCTGCCAAACCTACTGGGTTTATGTATGTTATTCCGTCAATCTCTTGTGTAAGTTTTTCGTCGCAAACAAAATTGTTTCTCGCCATCAGATTAATAGCAAATGAAAAAAGTTTATAGTTTTTAAGAAAAAATTCTGCAACGCTATGAGCCGTTTCTGGGTCTAGTTTGAACATTAACGATCGTATGGTCTGATAGTCTAACATAAAAGCATAGCCTTAGTTTTTTTTGTATTATACTTTATGTGATGTAAAAAGTTGATAATCTGCCTTTTGGCTATTTCAACTCTTTCCAGTTTTTGGCAATTGAGCGACTGCATTTTAGAGGAATTTTTAATTTATAAATATTTTCCATTATGTTTTGCAAATCATTCGCAATTTCTTCTACAATCTCTTCTTTTATCTCAAAAACAAGCTCATCATGAATTTGCAATAGCATTTTTACATTCGGGTTGTTTTTGTATTTTTTATCAATCTTATTCATTGCAAGTTTTACAAGATCGGCAGCACTTCCTTGAAACTTTGAATTTACAGCCTCTCTTTCAAACATCGCAAGCTGCATGGCGTTTGCATTTGAATAGTCAAAATATCTTCTTCTTCCAAGAAGCGTTGGGACAAAACCTGTTTTTTTAATGTCGTTTTTTATTTTGCTAAAATTATTTTTTTCCGACGAATATGTTTTAAAATAATTCTCTATAACTGTTTTTGCCTCGCCCATGGATATGCCAACCGTTTCTGATAACTTCTTGCTTCCCATGCCATAAAGAAGCCCAAAGTTTACGCTTTTTGCTAAGCTTCTTCTCTCTTTTGCGCTCTCCTCTCCGAAGATTTTACTAGCTGTTTCTAAATGGATGTCCTTATCCTCATTAAAGGCTTTTATAAGTGTTGAGTCTTCGCTAAAATGAGCAAGCAATCTAAGCTCAATCTGAGAGTAATCAAGTCCGACAAGCAAAAATCCGTCTTCGGCAATAAACCCTTCTCTTATTTGTTTTCCTAGTTCTGTTTTTGTAGGTATGTTTTGAAGATTTGGGTTTTTGCTTGCTAGCCTTCCTGTTGATGTTCCTGTTTGAAGAAAGCTTGTGTGGATTCTTCTGTCTTTTTCTTCAAGAGCCAGCTTTAAAAGCGGCAAAATGTATGTCGAGTGAAGTTTAAAAAGCTCTCTATATTCTTGTATTAACGGAATTATCTCATGCTTGTCATATAGTTTTGTTAAGGTGTTATCATCAGTACTTAGAGCAGTTTTTGTTTTTTTAAATACGGGAAGTTTTAAATAATCATAAAGTATTGTCCCGAGTTGCTTGGTTGAGTTGATGTTGAACTCATGACCTGCTACTTGATATATTTTTTTTTCAAGTTCTTTTATAGCAAGCTCACTTTTTGATTTTAGATTCTGGAAAAAATTAGTGTCTATTTTTATGCCGTGAGATTCCGTGTTTAAGAGAGTTCTAATAAAAGGAATTTCTACTTCAAAATACTCTTTTTTTATCTCATCAAGGTTTTTTACTTTGTCTAGCAGGTTTTCAAAAAGAGCTAGTGTTATATAGGCATCTTCTGCCGCATAAAAAGCCGCTCTTTGGATTTCTACTGAACTAAAATCCTCATTTTTTGCTACCGTGTCTTTATAGTGAATCATTTCGTGATTTAGGTATCTTTTGGCTAATTTATCAAGCCCTACCGCATTTTCCGAATCAATAAGCCAAGCAAGTATCATTGTATCTGCATAAAAATCATCAAAATCAATAGATAGATAATTTTTTGTTATAGCAATATCGTATTTTAGATTTTGACCTATTATCTTTCTCTCAAAAAGCATTTTTATAGCTTTTTTGCAATCATCTAGCGATATTTGCTCGCCGACTCCTAAATAGAAATGACCGACAGGAACATAAAAAGCCGCATTTTTATCATATGCGAAACTAAAACCGACTAATTTCGCCTCTCTTACATTTAGCGATGTCGTTTCAACATCAAATGCCACAAGCGCATCTTTTGGTATTTTTTTGATTGCTTCAAAAAGCTTGTCGGGTCTATCTAAAATTACAGTTTCAAATTCTATTTTATTTTGATCTTTTTGAGGTGCGGCTTGGGATTTGTTTGCCAAATCAATGCTTTTTGCCCTGTTTAATATCCCGTTCATGTCATATTCTAAAAGCTCGCTAGATATTCTTAGGATAGGGTTTTTTTCCGGCAGTTTAAACTCATTAAAATTTAATTTATCAAAAATATCATCTTTTAGCGTTATGAGTTTTTTTGAAAGAATGGCATCGTTTACTCCGTTTAGGAGAGCTGTTTTTGCTCTTTGCGGAGTTATATTTTCTATATTTTTTATCATCGAGTCAACTGTGCTGTATTTGTTTACAAGCTCAGCCGCTCCTTTTAAGCCAATTCCTTTAACGCCGGGGACATTATCTGAACTATCTCCTAGGAGCGATTGAAATTCAATAAAATCTTTTGGATATACTCCAAATTTATTAAAACATCCTTTTTCATCTATTTCTATCTCTTTTGAAGGATCATAAATAACAATTTTTTCATCTTTTATAAGCTGATACATATCCTTATCGTGGCTAATAATTCTTACTTTTAGTCCGTTCTTTGATGCTAATTTAGTGACCGTTGCTATTACATCGTCGGCCTCAAATCCGCCAAGTGAAAGGGTCTTAAAACCCATTTTTTCTATCCATTCTATGGCAATCGGAAGTTGTTTTTTTAGATCCTCCGGAGCGTCAGGTCGATTTGCTTTGTATTCACTATAAATATCATTTCTAAAACTTTTTTCTTTTGAATCAAGCGCAAAAACAATATAGTCTGTTTCGTGCTCCCTTTCTAGCTTGTTGATAAAATTTAAAAAGCCTGTCAATAAGCCTGTCGGGAAGCCTTTTGAGTTTTTAAGAGGAGGCAGGGCATAAAAGCTTCTAAAAAAAAATCCAAATGTATCAATTATGGTTATCGTCATGTTTTATCTTTGTGTTTTTTTGGGCGAAAAAATGGAGTCTACTTTTTGGTTATTTTTCTTAAGTAAAAAGTCAAAATTGTCTTCATCGTTTATATCTTTTTTATCAAGCAGGGTGTTTGCGTGCTCTCCTATTAAAACAAGATACTCTTTGGTTCTAAAACTAACAAGCACCAGCTTATTTTTTGCATCAATTGATTTTAGGTAAATTACTTTTGCGCTATCGTTTGAACCGCCTCCAAGAAGTCTCTTTGCATTGTAAGATTTTAAAAATATTAAAACCAAAAAAAGGATAACTATAAAGACGCCGACAATAATGTATTTATCGGTCATATCGGTGACATTTTGGGCAATTTTTGGCTCACTTGTTTTTTTATCAAACAAGGTTTGTTTTGGTGCTGGCTGCTCTTGTTTTTTTATCCTAATTCTCAAGCCATAGCCCGCTGTTGTTTTTGCCGTCTCTATTTCGGCATCGTTTGTGTCAAGCTCAAAAATAACGGTTTCATTATTTTTGTATAGATTTATATTTTTTAGAAACGGCTTGTTTAGTTCAAAAGTCTCATCTTTGTCTATTTGAATTTTTGTAATCACCAAATATGTTTTTTTGCCTTTGGAGTGTTTGTTTATGCTGCCTTCAAACTCTTTATCAAGCGACAATAGCACATCAACTCTATCATCTCTATCGTATATTTTTGAGTCCAGAATGGTAGAGAATGAAAAAAGAAGCGAATTCAAAAAAAGAAGAAGGAAAATTCCTCTCATTCTCTCTCTTTTGAAAAAAATGAAAGAACAGTGTTTGAGTTTAGCACCTCATTTATTCTTATCGCTAGGTTTTTTTCATAAACCATTACCTCGCCTTTGCCTATGATTCTTCCGTTTATGTAAATTTCTACAGACTCTCCGGCTGGTTTGTTTAGGTCGATAACAGAGCCTTTGTCAAGACTTAAAATCCCTCTAAGTGTAGATTCTGTACTGCCAAGGTCTGTTGTGAATTCAACTTCCATATCCAAAAGCTTGGCATAATCCGGAATCAATTCGTCTAAATTTTTTAATCTTTCTTCACTCATTTTTTGCCTTTGCTGCGATAGAAAATATTTCACCCTCAAACATAAAATTTATTTCAATATCATTTTGAATTGCTTGTGCATCTTCGCATATAAAATTCGGTGTTGCTATGTCTACATACAGACCGTTTTCGCCGGCCACAACTTTTGCTTTTCCTACGATTAGGTTTGCTATTTCTTTTATAAGATCCCGCAAAACCTCATCCGTCGGTTCTTCCTCAAACAAAAAAAGATATGCCATTTTTTTTAAACTGTTTTTATTTATGTAGATAAAAATAGAGTGGTTTTCATCGCCAAAAACATCGATTGAAGCGGCATAATACTTGTCAATAGGACAGCTCTCAAAAAGAGTTACATCAGAATTAAGTGCGTTTTTTGCGAAAAAATATGTAGCTTCAATCAATGCTTTTTTTAACATTTTTCTTACTTCCTGCCTTATATAGTTCAATGGACTGATTTTATCACTATTCGGGTAAAGTTACGATAATTTTATTTCTAGGCTAAGAGATGGAGCTTGTTTTTATAGGTTTGCTGGCAGGTTTTTTTGCAGGTTTTTTTGGAGTAGGGGGCGGCATGATAACTGTTCCTTTGCTTCTTTATGCCGGCGTGCCAATTAAGTTTGCCATAGGTATATCCTCGATGCAAATGGTTTTTAGCTCCATCTATGGGACTTTTAGAAATATAAAAAATAAAATGCTCGATGTAAAATCAGGATATCTTTTTGGCATTGGCGGCATTGCCGGTTCTTTTATCGGCGGAATGATTTTGGATAGGATAGACTCTAAATATCTTGGCTATTTGTTCTT
>JAUPLZ010000056.1 GCA_030836705.1 Campylobacterota bacterium | reverse complement strand
GAAGGTATCTTGTAAATACTCCCCGCTACATCCTCCAAAGAGAGCGTATCGAGCAGAAAAACATCATCATACTCTCTAAAATACTCAAAAAGCCCAAACCCCACAGTCCCGCCGTCAACCAGCTCTATGGGCGGTTCAAATATATAATTTTCTCTTAAATACCTAACGACATAAACCCCTATACCGTCATCACAAAAAAGTATATTTCCGACACCTATAACTGCTGTTTTTTTCATAATGTCGAATTTCTCATCTGTTACACCAAAACTCAAACATCGGATCGGCAAAATAGTATCCATCACTATTTTTATCAAGAATATCTTTTTGAACAAGTCCATTTAACGCTGTTTGGAAGGAACCTGATTTGATTTGGTATTTTGCCAAATACTGTTCATCATAGAGCGACTTACCACCTTTTTCAAGTACAATTTTTAAAGCTTTTTTTTGATTTGGCGTGAGGTTATCCAACTCTATGGCAAAAAGGTCTTCTTCTCTTTCAATGATTATTTTAAGAGTTTTTTCAAAAATATCATCATTAACTTTTACATCACATTGATTCCAAAGCTCATAGGCAAATTGCTGTGTATAGTATGGAAAGCCTTTTGTAACCTCAAAAATTTTATCGATGTAAGCAGAGTCAATCTCTTTGTTTGTAACTTGAAACTTTGATGTGATGAACTCACTCCACGACTCTTTATGTATCTCTTTGATTTTAAAATGTTTTACAGATTTGTAAAATGGTCTATTTTTATCCAAAAACATAGCATGAAGCAGACTTTTTTTACTTCCCATGAAAATATAGCTCACTTTATCGCTGTGATGTTGGATAACACTTCTCATTTTTGCTTCAAGTTCAAAGTTGGCAATTTCCTGAAACTCATCAAAAATCACTACTATTTTTTGACCCTCTTTTGCAAAAGCTAGTGGAATATTTAGGACATCCTCAAGCGCTTTTGTTCTATCTTCATTGTTTAGAGCCAAAGAGAAGCTTGGATTGCCTGATGCATCAAAATTGACATTGATATTTGGTCGTAATTTAAGAGCACTTTTGAAAAAATTCACTATTTTGTCAGTTGGCTCTTCCAAACTTTTTGCTAAAACATTGAAATATTTGTTGATAAACTCATCAAGCGTTGAAAGATACATCAAATCCAAAAATACATACTTTACTTTGTCACTTTGGAGTTCATGCATGGTCTTGAGCACAAATGAAGTTTTGCCAAATCTTCTTGGAGCATAGATAAGTGTATTAAGCCCTGCGTTAATATCGGTTTTTAGCTCTTTAATCTCATCAATTCGATTGCAAAAATGCTCACTCTCAACCGCTCCACCATAGTAAAAAGGGTTTTTCATATCTTACTCCATTTCTTTATGTTTAAAACATAATATCTAAAGCATAATTAAATCTGAGTTAATCTTTTTTTCACGCTTAGCTCTGTCTTATATAAAAAATTTTCTGTTTTACCCATAGCTTAGATGATATATTGAAAATCTTTAACTTTTTCAACATATAAAAAAGATATATGGAAAATTTTCAATTTTTTCAGTATATTATTTCAATAATATTGATGTTTCAAAATTTTTAATTTTAATATAATTTTTTTTATTTAAATATCATATATTACTTTATAATCCCTACGGCTTTTAAATCTTGTCGAATATCCCAAGCTACTTCTTTTACATCTTTATGATATTGTTTATAAATCAATCCTTTCAAATCACTTGGAATTTCAACATCACCCGTGTAAAGACAACAAACTTTATTTCTTCCCAATCTCCCGACAAAATATCCAAATTCAAAAATTACATTTGGTCTTGCTCTTTTCTCTTTTTTTCTCTCACCATCTGATAATGTATCTTCATTTGCCAAATATGCTATCTCATCTGGAGTAAGTAAAATAAATGCATAACCTACATCACTGCCGTGTTTTTCAAACTTTTCAATTACGGTTTGACCTTCATCAGGTTGTCGATGTAAAACAATAGGTTCTAATCCCATTTCTTTTAGCAAAATTTCAAGATTTATTTTTGATACTTCATCTCTTCCATGCACTATAAAAACTTTTTTACTATTAACATTGATTAAAGGTATTTTATCTTCCGATACAGCTTTTATCATTGGAATTAATTCAAGCTTTTCAATCAAAGTCTCAAGATAGTGATTCCTATCTTGAATATCTTTTTTTAATTTTGCTGTTTTCTCATGACAAGATGGTTCAGCGTAAAAGCTGTTATAAGCTATCACATTATCACCTGACCACATATAGCTATTTTGATATTCATCATTTGTAAAAATTCTTTTTAATAGTTCATTGTTGAAATCATCCCATTTATCAAATAATTTTTCGAAATCATCATAATTTAAAGAACTATTATTTATAAGTTCTTTACCTTTTTCAATTCTCTATTTTAACTTTTGTTCAACTTCTTCTTTTGATATTTTTAATTCAGATAGAGCTTTCTCTGCTGTTTGTTGTTTTACTTTTGCCATTTCATTAACCTTGTATAAATTGATAAATTAAATCACTTATCACTTTTTGTTTTTGCTCCATCTTCTTGTTATAAACTTTTGAGTATTAATTTGAAATTCTATAAACTTCAAATATATTTATCATTATCTTTTAACAATTATATCAAATTCCCACTTCTCACACCGTCCTAACCCTATAACTACTAAGCTCCCTGCCTTTAGCAT
>JAUPLZ010000055.1 GCA_030836705.1 Campylobacterota bacterium | reverse complement strand
TTTATTTCAGATTGTTTAATATTCAATTAACAGGCGTTATAGTTTCTTCTTCATTTTTTTGTAATTCATTGCTTTTTACAAGAGGTTCAACATAACTGTTCTCTTCCACAGGCTCAATCAAACTATTTTTATCCACAGATTCTACAATAAGCACTTCTTCTTTTTTAGGAGTCATCACTTCTTCATAAATCGACTCAATCACTCCTCTTTTTTGCATAGTTTTATAAATAGTTCTGGCGCGATTGTTTACATATTTTTGATTGCCTTGAGGATTATATTTAATAGGATTTGGAAGCACAGCCGCAAGTCTCGATGCTTCAAAGGCGGTAAGATTTTTTGCACTTTTACTGTAGTAATGTTGTGCTGCAGCTTCAATGCCGAAAATTCCGTCTCCCCACTCGGCAATATTAAGATAAAGTTCTAAAATGCGGCGTTTAGAAACAGTTTTTTCTATTCGCCATGTGATAATTGCCTCTTTTATTTTTCGCACCGGATTTTTGCTTGGAGATAGATAAAGATTTTTTGATAATTGTTGAGATATTGTACTCCCCCCAGCCAAAGTTCCTTTTTTTATACTTCGCTCGATGGCATTTTCCATTCCTTCTATATCAAATCCATCATGCTTATAAAAACCGTCATCTTCTCCAATTAGCACTGCTTTTATGACATTTGCAGAGATATTGCTAATGGCTACCCATTTTTGGTTTATCTTAATGTCGCGATTTTTTTCAGTCCATTGCTCTTTGCGAATCTCCATAAAGGCAGTTGGAATCGGGTTTGTCTCTTTTAGTGAATTAACATCAGGATAGACAAAATAGCGACCGACATCGACTGCTCCCATTGCTAAAATTATAATTGAAAATATAAACAATTTATTCATCTAAGTTCTGCTTTAATAATTAAGTGCGACATTATATCAGCGTTGCAATAAGTTTTAGTATATTATTGTGTCGTTTAGGGCGTTATGCGCAACCATATTTAAGATATTGCAATTTTAAATATGGCATTAAATCACAAATAGATATTGCTTTGAGAAATTTATTTTTATAGTTTTGCTTAAAAAAATTACTGCGAATTTATTAACGAAAAATTTTAAAAAATTTTATACTATAATAATTATATTTGACATATAACAATTAAATTATAAAAGGAATGTTACCTATGAAAGAAGTTATAAATGCTTATAGAGCGCAAAAAATCAATGTAGACTCTTTTATTAAAACGCTTGTAGATAGCTTGCCTAAAAATTATATAGAACAGTCTGCCGGTATACTAAAAAAATATCGCTATATTCAGCTTATGTATGGTGTAAATTCAGAATTTAGGCAGATAACACCGATAATGTCCAGAAAAGAGAGCAACTCTTCACAAATAGGAAGCGATAAAAATCACTACTTTGTAAAGCTTCATCTTGATGAAAACAGTATATATCTCTCCAACCCTTACATCCACTATAAGACAGGAAAAGCAAGCGTTTCAGTCGTTCACTTAGTCGATTCTGTTTACTATATCTTTGACATAAATCTTATTCTTCTCTTAGAGGAGCTTAAGCTTATAGAGTATAACAGTCTTCACGACAAAATCAAACGGGTTATCTACTTTTTTGGCTCAACTTCTCTGGCTTTAGTCTCTATTGCTCTTATTGGATATGGCGTATTTGTATTTTTTTTACTGATGTTTTCTCTATCAACCGCAGATTTTTTGCACGATATATTTAGATCAATTATCTCTATAACATTAGGATTGGCGATTTACGACCTTGCAAAACAGATATTTGAACATGAGGTAATATTTCAATCGTTTCATAAATCCGAAGATAAACAGTATAAAGTATTGGGGAAATTTTTAATTTCTATCATTATAGCCCTATCTATTGAAACATTAATGGTTGTGTTTAAAATTGCACTTGGTGATCTCTCAAGTATGCTTTCTGCTTTTTACCTTCTTATAGGAACAACAATTATGTTTGTAGGGTTAGGCTATTTTTACAAAACTATTCAAGAATCAACGCCCAAGGATGATTGTTGATTAAATAGCAAACATGGTATCTGTTTATTTGTCGCTCCTTGGGTATTTGTAATTTTACCAAATTACCTGTTTTTTTTGGCTCAACAACTCTGCCTCTTGTCTATGTTGCTCTTATTATAGTGAGCACTACATCATATTAAATGCGTTACTCAAGTCAGCTTCAATTTTACTTAACTCTTTCTTCGTATCAAAAGTTTCAGACATAATACTTACTGATAATTCAATTTCAATATCTGAATCTTCATGTTTTTTAATTAAATTCATAGATGACAAGTTTATGGCTTTCAATTTTTCATAAAATTTTTCGAAATTACCATCTGCAGGAATAATTATAAACTGATTTTTTTCAAAATATCCGATAAATGCATTAGGCATATATGAATCTCTAATACTTTTTATACTCTTGGAAAATCCGATTTCTACATTTATTGCATCTTTTTTACCATACCATTTTTCAACACTATTAAAATGATTAACGCTCATTAATATTACATTTAAACTACTCACTTTTTGTTTTAAAAGCTCAATCTTTTCCAAAATAAATTTTTTTATCGGAAGTTTTGTATGTTCTTCCATATACAAAGCATCATGAATAGCCGTTATATCCGTAAATGTTAAAATATAACTCTCTTCATCTTCTATCTTCGCTAAAGTAACCTGATATTCAGTTGTTTTCATGTTATTTATAATTCTAACTTTACTGTCTTCTTCTTTTA
>JAUPLZ010000054.1 GCA_030836705.1 Campylobacterota bacterium | reverse complement strand
TTTAACCTTTTTGCATCAATGTCGCCTTTGTAATTTAACTGTGCGGAAAATAGCGAGACGACAAATACAAAAAACAAAACCAGAAAATATTTCATGAACACTCTTTTTTAGTATATTAAAGCTAAAATTGTACTCAAAAAATGTTATAGGACAATAAAATTTGAAATTATTTTTATTATTAACTTTACTTACAGTTATGCATTCACAACTTTTTGCATTTAAAGATGGCTTTTACTTTGGGCTCTCAAAAGGCTATATGCAAGGAGAATCAAAAAATAAGAAATTAGACGAAACCACAAAAGCAACATACGATGTAGCCGCTGATATAACCTCACTAAGATTTGGACCGGATTTTAACTTCGACAGAGCCCACCAGCTAAAAGGCAGATGGGAATTTACGATAGACCAAAGATCTTATATCTACACAGATAAAAACGACATAGAATACGAAAAACTCGGTAATCGTTTTGGTGTAGCTTTTTTATGGGGAACAAACATAGATTTTTTACTTAACGAAGAGTTTGTACCGTTTTTCAAACTAGGGTACGGCATAGCAAATACCTCAAAAATCGACGAAACTTACGATGCTGTTTACGGAGTCGGTTTTTATTTTGTCACCAAATACTTTGAAGTTGGCGCAGGTTATGATGTAGAAAACAGAGACTTTGGAGGAGTAAGGGTAAATCATGAGATTTTTTGGGATGCCTATGAGACTTTTGGCACTTCATACATCAACCTAAACTTTAGACTCTATTAAACCTTTCTCAAAATAAATCAAAACAAACGCTAAGAGTGCAATAAAAGAGGCGTATAAAAATAGATTTTCTCCATATAGCATTCCGGATATAACACTTCCGGCAAAAGCTCCAAATCCAAATGTAAGCCCTAAATAAAACTGTTGCGCAAGTTGCTTGTTTTTATATATTGCGTTTATATAAGTAATGCTTGCCGAATGCAAAAGCGCAAAACTAAACGCATGCAAACTTTGAGAAAAATAGATGATATAAGTGCTGCTTGAGAAAAAATGAACAAGAAGCCATCTAAAAACTGTTACTAAAATTGATAGCTTTATCAAAAAAAGCATATTAAAATGCATTACTTTTGATTGGAGTTGAAACATAATAATTTCCGCTAAAACACCAAAAGCCCAAAAATAACTGATAACATTAAGTTCGATTCCTGCTTTTAACTCATAGATTGTAAAAAAATTATAAAAAAATCCAAATGAAACCTGTACCAAAAAAAGTGAAATCCAAAAAAAATACCGCATCTCTTTTGAAAGAGCAAATTTCTTTTTTTCTATCCCTTTTTCTATACTAGAACCAAGCACGATTCCCGAAATAAAAGTCATAACAATGGAAACGATATAAACTTGCATTGTAATCCCAAGCTCCAACGAGCCTTGACCCAAAGCCAAGCCTACTAAAATAAATCCTATTGAGCCAAAAAGTCTAGCTTTGCCGTATTTTTCTTTTTTAATCTTCTCAAGCGCCAAAACCTCGACAAACGGCAGTATAGTGCTCCAAAAAAAGCCCATTATTATCATCAAGGCAAGCAAAATATAAAAATTTTCTATAAAAAAATAGACTAAAAAACCGCACAGTAAACTTATAAATAGCGATAGATAAAATATATTTCTATCCAGCTTTAAAATAGAGATGAAAAAAAACGGGGCTATAAATCTAGCAAGCGGAGAAGCCGCAAAAACAATTCCGATTTCAAGCGCTGTATATCCGATATCTTTTAATAAAGACGGCATATACATCACATAAACAGCAACTGATGCAAAATAAAAAAAATAAAAAAAAGCTATTTTAAATATCATAAACTACTGCAGTTTTACAAATCAAATCATGAAGCGCTTTTTTGTCTTTTCTAAAAATTCCCATAAAAAACCCAATAATGCTAATAAAAGAGAGAAAATACAAACAAAATCTAATATAAGCTCTTAAAAATGAAATTTTTTCAAATGTGGTCGAATCAACCACTCTTATTTTCATTGCTTTTTTCCCCGGTGTTTGGCCGCTTATAGACCAAAATAGAGAGAATATAACAGAAACTAGAATAAACTGAATCGTAGTGGCTACTTGATTTGGTTCTGCGCCTCTAAAAGCATCAAATCCAAAATAAAGCGCCAATAGATAATTTATAGGCATCATAATTAAAAAAATATCAACAAGAAATGCCAATGCTCTTGGGAAAAAAGTTGCGCAGTTTGTTTTACTCATAAAAGAATCTTTTTTTGCCGAATTTTAATATATTCATCCAAAATAAAGAACTAAAGTAAAAAATATTTTATAAAAAGAAAGAAAAAGCCGTCGAGTAACGGCTTTGAATAGAGGCTAAAACTACTGTAATAACCTCAATACATTTTCTGAAGAAATGCATATCGTTGTTGCACAACTTTAACGATTATTACTACTGTAATAATCTCAATACATTTTGTTGAACAGCATTAGCTTGACTCATAGCATATGTGCCTGATTGAGCAAGAATGTTGTTTTTAGAGAAGTTTGCACTTTCGCTTGCGAAGTCTACATCTCTGATTCCTGATTCAGCAGCCTTAACATTCACTTGTGTTACAGATATGTTATTAATTGTAACATTAAGCTGATTTTGAACAGAACCTAGGTCTGATCTGATAGTATCAAGAAGTTTTGTAGCTGATTCAGCCATATCC
Source organism: Campylobacterota bacterium (assembly GCA_030836705.1). Taxonomy (GTDB): domain Bacteria; phylum Campylobacterota; class Campylobacteria; order Campylobacterales; family SZUA-545; genus JAUPLZ01. Next base: position 17,774 of record JAUPLZ010000054.1, on the reverse strand, counting down.
ATAACCATCATCGCACCTGTTTTTGTTGTAACACCAGCACCCATAAACGCATCAGCATCGCCTGAAAGCACATCATTTGCATATGCACCCATAGCTAGACCGTTTGAAGATGTAAAGTTACCCGTCACTGCTCTTAAAGAGAATGATTCAGATGTACCGTTTGTCATAGCAGTATCAAGATCACCACCGCCTGCTGTCCATACGATATCTTTTGAAGACAGTTTAGTCATTGTTAAACGACCATAGTTCTCACTTGCAGCAGCAGCAGTATTAAGGTTTGTTACCGCATCAGCACTTGAAGAAACTTTGATACCTCTACCGTCATTTGATGTAAGGTTAAGTCTGCCGCTCTCATCAACCGTTGCTATAACACCTGTCTCACTTGAGAAATCATTAATAGCATTTCTTAAAGCAGCATTATTATCATTATCAGATACTACAACATCGCCGATATTTACACCGTTGATTGTAAGACCGGTAATATTTCCAGCTGCTATAGCCGCTGTACCTGTACTTTGCACTTGATAAGAAGCTCTAACGCCTAACAAGTTAGAGTTTTTATTAATTGTTGAAGCCAAAACCCCAATACCAGTACCGGCACTTGTAGATATTACAACGCTCTCAAGAGTAATCTCATCAGTACCTGTTGAAAATGTAAGAGTTTGAACTCCAGCACCTGTAATATTATCTGTTGTCTCTCTTCTTGCAGTTCCTATCTTATCAGAGCTTGTAGCACCGATACTTGTTTTGATAGTTTCGTTTGAATATGCACCTATTTGGAACTCTTTATTTGTAAAAGAACCTGATAGAAGTTTAATACCGTTATATGCAGTTGTATTTGCGATATTATCAAGCTGTTCAATAAGTCTGTTGATATCTTTTTGAATAGCAACTCTTGATTCTCTACTTTGAGTATCCATAGCAGCTTGGTTAGCTTTCGCTTTGATAGTATCAAGAATTTTTAACTGCTCATCCATAGCTTTATCGGCAATTTGAATAACACCGATAGCGTCATTTGCATTTCTAATAGCTTGACCTAAAGAACTAGCCTGCATTCTAAGGCTATCAGCAATAGCCATACCTGAAGAGTCATCAGCCGCTTTGTTTATTCTCAAACCTGAGCTTAATTTCTCTAAAGAGCTTGAAAGATCTCTTTGAACTAACCCTGAACTAACTTGAGAGTTCATTGAATTGATATTTGTGTTAATTATGTAACCCATCTTATGCCTCCTGATGTATGTTTTGTAATCTTAACCATCGTTCATGAAAGTAATATCGGAAGAGCAAAAAAAAAGTTTAATATTTTTATGATAAACTCTCGCCGATTTCATATCAAATAAGGTTATTAAGCAGTGAAAAGTCTGATAATAGTTGAATCCCCTGCAAAAGCAAAAACGATAAAAAACTTTTTAGATAATAGTTTTGAGGTAATTGCGAGCAAAGGGCATATACGAGATTTGCCGAAAAAGAAAATGGGCGTTAAGGTAGAGGATAAAAGATTTATCCCTGAATATGTAATAGACAAAGAACACGAAGCGATAGTCAAAACTCTAAAAACGCAAGCAAAAAAAAGCGACAAGATATATATAGCGACCGACGAAGATAGAGAAGGTGAAGCGATAGGTTATCACATAGCCATGGCACTTGAAAAAAACCCGACAGAGCTTCCTAGGATAGTTTTTCATGAAATCACAAAGAAGGCTATTTTGCACTCTCTTGAAAACCCTAGAAAACTAGATATGTCAAAAGTAAACGCCCAGCAAGCAAGAAGAGTTCTCGATAGATTAGTAGGTTATAACCTATCCCCTCTTTTGGCTTCAAAAATACAAAAAGGCTTAAGCGCAGGAAGAGTCCAATCGTCTGCTTTAAAAATCGTGGTTGACAAAGAAAGAGAGATAAGAGCTTTTGTTCCGCAAGAGTTTTGGACGATAGACGCACTATTTGAAAACGAATTAGAAGCAAAGATTTATGAGTTTGAAGGCAAAAAACTTGATAAATTTGATGTGGCTGACGAAAAAACTGCTAATAATATAGTAAATAGAGTTTCAAAAGAAAAATTTAAAATAGCAGAGTTGGATAAAAAAGAGAGAAAAACTGCATCTCCGGCTCCTTTTATGACATCGACGCTTCAGCAAAGCGCTTCATCACTTTTAGGGTATTCTCCTAAAAAAACAATGATGATTGCGCAAAAACTTTATGAAGGCGTACCTACAAATAACGGTGTAAGCGGTGTAATTACTTATATGAGAACAGATAGTTTGTATATCGCAAAAGAGGCAAACGATGCCGCAAGAGATTACATAAAAGATACTTTTGGAGAAAAATACCTTCCGGAAAAAGCCAAAATATATAAGACAAACAGCAAGCAAGCACAAGAGGCACATGAGGCGATTAGGCCGGTAAATGTGGCTTTCACGCCGCTAATTGCTCATAAATATCTAAAACCTGATGAGCTAAAACTCTATACACTAATTTATAACAGATTTATAGCTTCTCAAATGAAAGATGCGATTCTTGAAATACAAAATCTTTTTTTAAAATCCGATTCGTCGGTATTTAAAGCGAACGGAAAAAGAGTTGTTTTTGACGGTTTTTATAAAATTTTGGGCGACAAAGACAAAGACTCTTTACTTCCTGAGCTTAAAATCGACTCATCGATTGAGCTAAAAAAAATAGACGCCAATCAGCACTTCACAGAACCGCCTAGCAGATACTCAGAAGCAGGACTTATAAAAGCACTTGAAAGTATGGGAATAGGCAGACCTTCAACCTATGCGCCGACCATTACTACGCTTCAAAATAGGCTCTATTTGGACATAGAAAAGAAGCAGCTAATTCCGACAGAAATAGCGTTTACAGTTACAGAGCTCCTTGAGAAGAATTTTGATCAGATAGTCAATCCAAACTTTACTGCAAATATGGAAAACGAACTCGACAAAATTGCCGAAAACGAAAAAGATTGGGAAGAGGTTTTAAATCTATTTTACGGTCCTTTTATAGAGAGTATAAAAAACGGCAAGAAAGACATTCAAAGTCTTAAAAAAGTTGAGCCTACGGGCGAAAAATGCCCTGAATGCGGTGCAGAACTAGTAAAAAGAAGCGGAAGGTTTGGCGAGTTTATCTCGTGCAGTAATTTTCCAAAATGCAGATACACTCAAAACCTGCAAAATAAAAACGAACCAAAACAAGAGGCTGAACAAACCGACGAAAAATGCGAAAAATGCGGTTCGCCTATGGTTATAAAAATGGGTAGAAACGGAAAGTTTATGGCTTGCAGCAACTATCCAAAGTGCAAAAACACAAAATCGCTTGCGCCTGAAACAACAATAGATGTAAAATGCCCAAAATGCGGCGGAGATATTGTAGAAAAAAAATCAAAGAGAGGTGTTTTTTATGGATGTAAAAACTACCCAAAATGCGATTATATCTCAGCACATAAACCGACAGACAAAAAGTGTCCGGAGTGTTCTATGCCTATGGCAAGAAGAACCGTGCGAAAAAAAGAGATTTATGAGTGTACAAACTCAAAATGCAAACATAAAGAGGATGTTATCTAGTTGTATTTTTTTGTGATAAAGTTTTAAAAAAGGAGTCATTATGTTTAAAACCAAGCAGTTTTTTGATCATAGCGAAGTGGAGTTTTCAAAGAGTATCAAATATGAGAGAATCATAAAAGAGCAAAAAGATGGAGTTAGCGGATACTACGACCTTCCAATCTCTCAAGATGGGCTTATGGAGCAAATCAAAAACTACAAAAATGAGCATATGGATTTTTTATACTCTTGCGAAAGCATTGTTGTAGTCGGAATAGGCGGCTCGTCGCTTGGTTCAAAGGCTATTCATAATGCATTAAAATACAAAAAACGAACAAAAAAATTGGTTTTTTTAGAGAGCAGCGATCCTCTTAAAATCAACATGGAGCTTGAAAAAATAGACTTAAAAAAATCTATATTTATCGTTATTTCAAAATCCGGCTCTACGATAGAAACAATCTCTCTTTTTAAATATATTCTTTTTTTGCACGGCGCAACCTCTCCAAAGGAGATTAACGAAAAGCTTATTTTTATTACCGATAAAGGAAGTGCGCTAGATTCTTTGGGTACAGAAAACGGGGTTAAAACTTTTACGATTGATAAAAATGTCGGCGGCAGGTTTTCTGTTTTGAGTGCTGTTGGATTAGTACCCCTTGCGCTTGCCGGCTATGATGTAAAGACGATTTTAGACGGCGCAAAAGAACTTTATAACGATTTTATAATTAATAAAATAGACAAACACCAGCTTCTTAAAAAAGCCTCTTTTTATGCCACAAACTATGAAAAAATCTCAAATAATGTGCTTTTTTCTTACTCTTCTTTACTGAAAGATTTTAACGCTTGGTATGTTCAGCTCTGGGGCGAATCGCTTGGCAAAGTTGATAAAAACGGCAAAAGAAAAGGGCTAACTCCAATAGGCATCATAGGACCTGTTGATCAGCACTCATTTTTGCAACTCATCATGGAGGGACCAAGAGACAAGTCGGTAACTTTTATAAAAATAACAGATTTTCACGACGAGATAAAAATACCTAATATTTCGCTAAAAGGGCTTGAGAGTCTTGATTTTGTAAACAACGAAAGCTTTGAGACACTTATTAACAAACAGTGCGATGCGACGATGGAGTCACTAAAATCTGTCGGGGTTCCGGTTGACTTGATAGAGTTTGACGGACTTGATGAAAAAAATATAGGCTATATTATCTACTATTTTGAACTTCTTACATCACTAGTCGGCGCAGGGTTTGATATAAACACCTACGACCAGCCCGGAGTTGAACTTGGCAAAAAGATTTTAAGAGAGAAGTTTAACGGCGCTAAATAGATTAATATCTAACAAGCGTTAACGACTCAATAGAGAGTTTTGCCATATCTATAAAAACAGTAGCACCGGGAAGGAATGTGATAAGCATATTTCCTATTCCTCCCCACAAAACCGCAGCCGCCAAAACCGCTATCAAAAAAGGCGATAATCCAAAGCCGTGATTTTTCTTAGCAGGTTGTTTTGATAAATTTGACGGATAAAAGTAAATCATCGAAATCACTTTAAAATAATAATAAACAGAAACAAATGCGGCAAGCACGCCAAAGACGGCAAGATAGGCATATCCTGCTTCTATCGCTCCCATAAAGATATAAAATTTACCCAAAAAACCTATTGTCGACGGAAATCCTGCAAACGAGAGCATAAAAACCGTCATCGATGCAGAAAGAATCGGATGTTCTTTGGAGAAGCCTTTAAAATCTTCAAAATAGATTCTTTTGTTATCATCAATAGCGATGTAGCTTAATAGTCCAAAAGCTCCAACTGCCGTTAAAAAATAAGAGATTAAATAAAATATAATCGCCGGAGCCGCTTCGTTGTGCGTAGCACCGGTAGAGGCAATGGCAATCATTAGATAGCCGCTGTGGACTATGCTTGAGCTTATAAGCATTCTTTTAAGGCTTGTTTGAGATAGGGTAAGAAGCGAGCCGCCCACGAGAGTAATTATCGCCAAGGCTATCAAAAATTCATCCCAAATATCGGCAACCAGCGAAAAATCGACTATAAAAATACGGAGTGCAACCGCCAAAATAGCGACTTTAAAAGTTGACGCCATAAAAGCAGTTACGGGCATCGGCGCACCGTTATAGACATCAAGCGACCATGAATGAAAAGGAAATGCGGCTATTTTAAATAAGATGTTTATCATAATTAGCGTACCGCCGACAACCAAAAGCGATAGATTGCCCTCTTGATTATTTTGGATAAACTCTGCAAGCTCGCTTAAATGCGTAGTCCCTGCAAAAGCATAAATAAGTACAGCTCCAAAAAGAAAAAATGCGCCCGAAAAAGAACCAAGCATTAGATATTTAAAAAGCGCTTCCGAGCCTCTTTGATGTCTTTTGTTAAGTCCTACAAGAATATAAATAGAAATTGACGCTATCTCTAAAGCTACAAAAATAGTTATAAGCTCGCTGCTCATAGCAAGCATTATCATCCCAAAAAGCGCGAACAACAAAAGCGGAAAAAACTCGGCTACTAAAAAACTGTTCTTTTCAAAGTACGGCTGACCCAAAATAATAGTAGCCATTGCCCCTAATATCATAAGAATCGAAAGAAGGGTTGAAAATGTATCTGCTACAAATATATTATTTAAGTATTCAGGCACTAAGTTGATACTAAATAGCTCATTAACTATAAAAAGATTAAAAACAAGCGCGATTGACAAAACCAACATAGAAGCAACGCTAAGAGCTTTTATGGATATTTTTTCAAATGAACTCATTATCATTAAAATAACGGCGCCGATAACAATCGATAGAGGAGAGATGATGGCTAATATTTCTAAACTCATGGCTTAACAACCTTTAATGTTTCAACTAAAGACGGCTCAATTAGATTGATAAACGGGAACGGATAAACCCCCATCGCCAAAATCAAAAGCATAATAGGCAAAAGTGCCGCAACCATCAAAAAGTTTAAATCCGGCAACATTAGAAGCTTATTTTTTGTGCCTCCAAGAAGCACTCTTCCAAACATCCACAACATAAAACTAACACTTATCAGCACTGATGCCGTAGTGATAATTCCAATAATCATACTCTCTTTAAAAACTCCAAATATTATCAAAAGCTCCGAAGCAAAGCCGCTTGTAGAGGGAAGCCCTATAACCGTTAGCATAAAAAAAGCAAAAAACAGCGTATAGATTGGCGCATTTTTGGCAAGTCCGCCTAGTTTGTTTATCTCTCTTGTGCCTGTGTGTTTTTCTAAATAATCGACCATCAAAAAAAGCGCACCGGTTGATATTGCATGAGCTACTATTAGATAAATACTGCCTATTGCACCGATAATATTTAAAGAAAATAGTCCTACCACTATCATTGACAGGTGCGAAGCGCTTGAGTATGCCAGCATTTTTTTTATGTCATTTTGCATTAATGCGCCGATACCAAAATAGATAAGTCCTATAACTCCTATTGTCATAAAAATATATGAATACTCCGCAATAAGTTCCGGAAAAATAGGAAAAACAAATCGAATAAGTGCATAAACCCCAAGCTTTGCCATGATTGAAGAGAGTATTACAACGGTTGCCGTCGGCGCATCTGAGTAAGTCTGCGGAAGCCAAGTGTGAAACGGAAAAAACGGGATTTTTATAGCAAATGCCAATATAAAACCGATAAAGACAAAAATGATAGCATCCGCGCTTAGCGCAACATTTTGCAAATCAAAAACAGTAAAACTCCAAAAACCAAGCTGTTTAAAGTGATGAAATCCTAAATAAAGTATAGAAACAAGCATCAAAAAAGAGCCAAACATAGTATAAAGAGTCACTTTTAAAGCGGTAGCTCTTTTTTCGCCGCTGCCGTACATTCCTATCATAAAAAATATAGGCAAAAGCATCATCTCCCAAAAAAGATAAAAAAGTATCAAATCCATGGACAAAAGCGCACCAGTAACACTTCCTTGCAGTATCATCACATTTGCCCAGTAGCCTTTTTTGTCTTGATGCCAAAGAAAAATATAGATAAGAGGCATTAAAAAAACAGTACTCATAAGAATAAAAAGAGATATTCCGTCAACGCCGATATGATAGACAATGCCGTAGTTTGCTATCCATGGCATAACGGTTTCAAACTGCAATTTTGCAACCGTTTGAAAATCAAAAAAAAGTTTAAAACCCAAAAAAAGCGTAATAAAACTAACAAAAAAACCTATATATTTTGCTATTTTCGGCTTCAAAGGAAGCGCTAAAACAACCAAACCGAATAACAAAGGAATAAAAATTAAAAGAGATAAAATATCCATCACAAATCCTTACATTATCCAGTTGATATAGATAAATATGACTGAGATTCCGACAACCATATAAAACGCATAAGCTCTAACACTGCCGTTTTGCATAAGACCTAGTTTCTTGCCGACCTCTTTATAATTTTTGCCAAGCGAATTTATAAAGTTATCGATAACCAAAACATCTATGTGATGGCTAAAAAATAGACTCATTTTTTTTAACGGGGTAATAATTATTTTTGCATAAAATTCATCGACATAAAACTTTTGTTCAATGACTCTTATAAATCTATTTTCTAGGTTTGGCTCTTTTGGATTTTTCGCAAATAGTTTGTATCCGATAAAAATACCAGCAAGCGCAACTATCGTATTAACCGCCATCAAAAAATACTCCAAAGAGTGTGAAGCGTGATATTTGCTTGAGATAAAAAGCCAAGCGCCAAGAAGATTATTTCCGCCAAAAATCTCAGGAATCCCGATCCCGCCTGCTAAAAGAGAGCCAACCGCAAGAACTATAAGCACGCCTTGCATAGGCTTTGTGAGTTTGTGCAGATTGTGAGGTTTTTTACTGGGCGATATAAAAACCACAACCATTAATCTGCTCATATAATAAGCAGTAAGAAGTGCGGTAAAAAGCAAAATAACCCACAAGAGATAATTTTGGCTAGCAAACGCACTAAGCATAATCGCGTCTTTACTGAAAAATCCGCTAAAAGGAGCGATAGCACAAATAGCAAGCGTTCCTATGCTCATCGTGATAAATGTAAGCGGCATTTTCTTATAAAGTCCGCCCATTTTAAAAATGTCCTGTTCGTGATGAAGAGCGATGATAATAGAACCGGCACCCAAAAATAGCAGCGCTTTAAAAAAAGCATGGGTAAAAACATGAAACAATCCGGCATCATAAGCTCCAAGCCCGACAGCCGTGAACATATATCCAAGCTGGCTGATTGTCGAATAGGCTAGGATTTTTTTGATATCTCTTTGAACAGTTGCGATAATGGCGGCAAAAAGCGCCGAAAATGCGCCAAGATATGCTATAAAAAGCCCGACATTCGGCACAAGGTCATACAAAAATCCAAATCTTGCAACCATATAAAGACCAGCAGTCACCATCGTAGCCGCATGAATAAGCGCCGAAACAGGCGTAGGTCCTGCCATAGCGTCAGGAAGCCAGACATAGAGCGGAATTTGCGCTGATTTGCCCATAGCGCCCACAAACAACAAAACCGCAATAGCGCTTAGCATAAACGGTGAAATTTGATTTATATTTTCTTTGATGGATAGGTAATCAAATCCATGCTCGCCAATCGCAACAAAAAGAAGTGCCAAGCCTATCAAAAAACCAAAATCCCCTACTCTATTGACTATAAAAGCCTTGTTTCCGGCATTTACGCTTTGGATTTTTTCGTGATAAAAAGCAATAAGAAGATAAGAACAAAGCCCAACTCCCTCCCATCCAAAAAACATCAAAATAGGACCATCGGCTAAAATAAGCAAAAGCATAAAACCCATAAAAAGATTAAAATATGCAAAAAACTTCCCGTATCCGGCTTCATTTTTCATATATCCGGTGGCATAAATATGAATCAAAAGCCCGATAAAGGTTATAAAAAGGGTCATAAAAATAGAGAGGTGACCCGCAAAAAGAGCTATATGCACCTCGTAAGCGCCTATTTTAAACCAACTAAAAAGCGGCTGATAAAAAATTAAATTCTCATCTTTTATAGCGTTAAAAAACAGATTAACCGCAAAAATAAAACTCAAAAAAGGAGCAAAAATAGCTACAAACGAGGTTATAGACTTAAAGGTTTTTGTCTTTGGCACAAAAAGATATAAAACGCCCAATAAAAAAGAGCCGACAAACAAAGGAAGTATGATAAATCCAAGAATTTGCGTATTCATCGGCTCACATCCTGTCTTCTTAAGAAGTTAAACAGATCAACATCAATGCTCTCTTTTTTCCTAAAAAGCAATATGACGGCAACTAAAAATATAGCAGCCTCAGCCGCCGCTATGGCAATAATCATCATAGCCATTACAGAACCGTCTATCTTTTCAAAATGCCTGCCAAGCGCAACCAAAGCGAGGTTTGCAGAGTTTAGCATAAGTTCAATCGACATATAGATTATAAAAAGATTTTTCCTGCTTACAACCCCTACAATCCCGACACTAAAAAGCAAAGTCGCTAAAATCATATAGTGATGAATACTAATCATTTCTAGCACCTTTTCCTAAAGTAACGGCGCCCAAAAGAGCTATCAGAAGCAAGATGGAGATAAGCTCAAAAGGAAAAACCCAGCTTTTAAAAAGCTCCAAGCCGACATTTTTTAAGGAGCCAAAACTATCTATAATCATCGATAAATCATTTGCCGGCATGCCCTCAATTCCTCTAATAACCGCCAAAACAAAAGGCAAGAGCAAAACAGCTACGACAAACATTGTCTTAAATCTATTGGGCTCGTTCGGAATGTTTTTTTCCGCGATACCTAAAAACATTATGATAAAAAGCAAGAGAGAGATAATAGCACCTGCATAAAGTATGATTTGAATCGCAAATAAAAATGTATTACTCAAAAGAGCAAAAAGACCAGAAAGCGAAAGCAAGGCGATAATAAAAAAAAGCGCTGAATAGACGGGATTGCGCACACTTATTGTGGCTATGCTTGATATTAGCGAAACAGACCCGAACAGATAAAAAAGCACTACGCTCATTCTAATGCCTCGCTTGCGCTTTTGTGTGACAATAACCGCTCTTTTGTTAGCACAAAATCCTCTCTTTTTTGCCCGATATAACTAAAAATTCCGGTATCCATTCTAATAGCATCGCAAGGGCAAGCCTCGACGCAAAATCCGCAATAAACACACTCAAGAAGGTCGATACTAAAAGTTTTCGGCATTTTTTCATCCACGCCGTCGTCTCTCTCTTTTGCCTCTATCGATATGCAGCCTGAGGGGCAATTGGTAGCGCACATAAAGCAGGCTACGCATCTAATCGTGCCGTCTTCTCTTTTTGTAAGCCTATGAACCCCTCTGTATCTTGGAGTAATATCATCTGGTTTTACTTCCGGATATTCTTTGGTTTGTGTGTTTTTAGCGTCATGAAGGTTTTTCAAAAAGTGCTTAAGAGTGAGCTTTAGACCCGATGCAACTGCCGGAATATATAATTTTTCTTTTATTGTACTGCCATGCCTTTGAACTACTTTTACACCCATCAAAAGCCTCCTAAAACAACTACAAAACCGGTAATAAAAATATTCAACAAAGCAAGCGGAAGCAAAACATACCACCCTAATTTTTGCAACTGGTCATACCTAAACCTAGGAAGCGTCCAGCGAACCCAGATAAAGAGGAAGTTTATCACAAGAAGTTTTATCAAAAATGTCGCTATTTGCAAGATAGCAACCGTAATCTGCGCACTGTTGCCGCCAAATCCGCTATAAAGAAGCCAGCCAAAAAGAGCTTCAACAAGCACAAACACAAAAACAATAATCCAAACAGCAACGCTTCTTTCGCAATTTTGATATTTTATATTGCATGGATTCACGCCCGCTGTGTTTCTTATAACCCATTTATAAAAAACATATAAAACCATAGGAGTAACTACCATAATAGCAAGCGCTATCTCTTTTATATTTTCCCTTAAAGCATTTGTATCAAGCCACGGTATCTGATAGCCGCCAAAAAAGAGCGTCACAATCAAAGCGCTTGAAGCAACCATCGCCATATATTCGCCCATAAAAAACAGAGCAAATCTCATTGAGCCGTACTCCGTGTGATAGCCTGCTACCAATTCGCTTTCTGCTTCGGCGCTGTCAAAAGGAGCTCTGTTTGTCTCAGCAAATGCAGTCACTATAAAAAGAAGTGCCGCAAGCGGCTGGATTACAACCCCCCAAGCAGGAATAAACCCAAAAATCAATCCGCCTTGATATAAAACTATGTCGTTTAGATAGATGCTTCCATAAATAATAATCATAGATACGATACTAAGACCCATTGCCGCTTCATAGCTTATAACCTGAGCAGAGGCTCTAAGTGCCCCTAAAAGCCCGTATTTATTGTGGCTTGCCCATCCGGCTAGAATAATCCCATAGACAGAAAGTCCGGCAAATGCCAAAAACCACAAAATACCAAACTCAATAGGCAACGCTTGAAAAATATAGGATTTCTCGCCTGTTGTTATCGTATCGGCAAAAGGAATAACCGCAAAAGTAAGGTAAGCAGAGGCAAAAACAATCGCAGGCGCTATAAAATAGATGGTTTTTTCTTTTATATGCTTTGGGAGATACTCCTCCTTAAAAAGCAGTTTTATCATATCGGCAAGCCCTTGCACAAGTCCTGCAAGCCTAACTCCAAAAATATTGCATCTATTTGGTCCTAGCCTATCTTGAATAAGCGCAGCGACTCTTCGCTCCATCCAAACCATAATAGGAACAGAGCTTATTAAGACAAGGGTTGCAAAAATAATGATAAAAATAGAAAACCCCATCAAAGCACCTTTATTCCAGTTTTCCCGATCTTATCCCAGCTTATGCCGTTTAATTGATCTATCTTTTGGAGTTCTTGCCAGATTAAATCAAAGCTAATCTCTTCCTCTAAAACTGCTTGAATTATCTCCAAAAGAGTCATATTTTCTTTTGTAATGGCTTTTTCCATCCTTTGAATATATCCGTCGGAGTTTATAGCAGAGCCTTTTTGTTCCGTAAAATAGGCAATCGGCAACACCAAATAAGCATTATTTTCCTTTTTGTGAGTCAAAAACTCAACTATCAACCCATTTTCTTTTATAATTTTTTTGTGATTTATGTTGATAATAAGGCTATTTTTTTTGTAATCACCGCTATTTATGCCAAGTAGCTCGGTCCCTTTTTTATTGCTTGCCTTTTGCGCTTTTATCAAAAAATCATCATCTTTTCCTTCGAGATACAAATCCAAATCACAAAAAACCTCAGCTTCATATCTCTTTGCCAATAGTTTTACAGCCATCATCTCTTCAAGAGAACAACTAGGCGAAATCAAGATAGAGACAGTCCCTTTGTTTAAATCAAGAAGATTTTTTAACTTATTTAAAACCTCAAAACTCTCACTTTTTTCACCAGAAATCAAAAACTCCTCTTGACGGTTTTCGCTCTGTTTTTTGTAGCTCAAACGCCCGAAATCACACATAAAATAGCCATTCACGCTTTTATTGGCTCTTGGTTTAAATCTATAAATAACATCTTCTTTGTATTTTTCTTGTGTGTGATCTATTGTGATATTGCAGCCCTTTTCGCACTCTTGACAGATGGAATCGGCAGATTTCAAAAACCAAACTCTCTGTTTGAAGCGAAAATCTCTGCTTGTAAGCGCGCCCACCGGACAAAGGTCTACGACATTCATAGCATAAGGATTATCAAGCTTTTTATTTGGCATTGTTCCAAGGTATGAGTGGTCGCCTCTGCCCATAATTCCAAGTTCGCCTGTTTTTGTGATATTTGAGGTAAATCTGCTGCATCTTGCGCAAAGTACGCATCTTTCTTGATCTAGCATCACGCTAGAGCCCAAATCAATATGCTTGTTTTTATGAACTTTTTGAGTGGTTAGCCTGCTGTCATACAAACCAGTTTGCATATAATAATCTTGAAGCTTGCACTCGCCTGCTTGGTCGCAAATAGGACAATCGACAGGATGGTTGATAAGCTCAAGCTCCAAAATTGACCGTTTGACCTCGTTTATATTTGCACCCATGGTTCTTACGACCATTCCCTCTTGCACTTCCGTATCACAAGATACTTGCGGTCTTTTAAAACCCTCTATTTCAACCATGCACATTCTGCAATTGCCGTCAACGCCAAGCGCATCATGATAACAAAAATGCGGAACTTCAATGCCGTTTTCAAGAAGCGCGCGAAGCAGTATCTCGCCCTCTTTGGCTTTTATCTCGTTTCCGTTTGCAAAAAAGGTGACCATTTTATCCATTTTTTTGCCCCAAATAATTCTCAAACTCGCTTCTAAATTTTTTTATGAAGTTATAAACCACAGTAGAAACGGCCGGTGCAAAAACACAAATCGTCTTGCCGTTCATCGTATCGGCGGTTTTTAATAAGATTTTTATATCATCCTCCGTACCCTCTTTTTTGATAATCTTCTCAAGCGTTCTATCAATCCAGCCAGTTCCCTCTCTGCACGGCGTACACTGTCCGCATGATTCGTGATGATAAAACCCCATTAGATTTTTCAGCACAGCCACCATATCGGTGTCCTCATCCATTACTATCATTCCGCCGGTTCCTAGGCTTGAACCTAGCGATTGCATGGTTTCATAATCAAGCGTTGCTTTTTTTACCTCATCGGCTGTTAAAACCGCGCAAGAAGAACCTCCGGGAATAACCGCTTTTAGCTTTTTGCCGCCTCTTACTCCGCCTGCGAATTCATTGATATAGTCAATCATAGGTGTACCAAAAGGAGCTTCATAGATTCCGGGGTTATTAACATGACCGCTTATGCCAAAGAGCAGAGTTCCGGGGCTTTCGCTTGTGCCGTATTTCTTATACTCGTCGCCTGTGTTTTCTACGATAAAAGGAACGGAAGCTATCGTTTCTACATTATTTACAAGCGTCGGATTGCCAAAATACCATTCCGGTTCTTTGCCTTTTGGCTTTAGCCTTGGATGACCTCTTTTGCCCTCAAGCGATTCTAAAAGTGCGCTTTTTTCTCCGCAAATATAAGCTCCAGCACCCCTATGGATAGTCACATCAAGCGAAAAGTCATAACCCATTACTTTTTTCCCTAATATACCGGCATTATAAGCCTCATCGATTGCATTTTGGAGTATTTTTGCAGGCATCGCATATTCGCCTCTTATATAAACATAGGCGTTATTTGCCCCTATCGCATAACAAGTTAGGATTATTCCCTCTATCAAAAGATGCGGATCTTTTTCTAAAATCGTTCTATCCTTAAAAGTCCCCGGTTCACTCTCATCGGAGTTTACGACAAGATATTTTGGTCTTGCATCTGGTTTTAAAAGCAGCTTCCATTTCGCCCCAGCAGGTGCGCCGCCGCCGCCTTTGCCTCTTAGCCCGCTCTTATTTACCTCTTCATAAATACCGTTTGAACCTATCTCAAAACCTCTTTTTATAGCGCTATATGCGCCGTGCTTTAATGCTACTTCAAGCTTGTTTGACTCTTTTATGTGATACTTTTTGCTGATTATTTTGATATCTTTTATCATTGCAGCTCTTTTATGATTTTTTCAAGAGTTTGCGGTGTTAAGTTTTCATAATATGTTTCATTCATGCACGCCATCGGCGCACCGCCGCAAGCACCCATGCACTCAACCAAAGAGAGAGTGAATTTGCCGTCTTTTGTGGTTTCGTTTGGCTTAATACCTAGTGTTTTTTCTACGGTTTTTATAAGCTCATCCCTTCCGTTTAGCATACAAGAGAGCGTTTTGCACACCTGAATATGGTACTTTCCAACCGGCTTTGCTATATGAAACATTGTATAAAAAGTGGCGGTTTTATAAACCTCCATCGGCGTAGTTTCTAACTCTTTTGCCAGATACTCAAAAGCATCCATCGGTATGCACCCCTCCTGTTCTTGCACTATCCAAAGCGCAGGAAGCGTAGCCGCTGATTTTTTTGGGTATCTCAAAAACAGTTTTTGCAGTTTTTCATAGTTTTTATAAGACAACTCAAAACTCATCTATCAAGCTCTCCCGCTATGATATTTATGCTTCCTAGATTTATCACGGCATCGGCTATCATTGTCCCTTTTATCATATCCGCAAAACTACTCATCATAAAAAAGCTAGGCGCTCTTACTTTCACCTTGTAAGGGGTTCCGCTCCCATCGCTTACTACAAAAAAACCAAGCTCGCCGTTTGGCGCTTCAAGCGAACTATAATGCTCTTTTAAAGGCACTTTAACTCCCTCAAAAATAAGTTTAAAGTGATTCATAGTACCCTCAATAGTGTTATAAACTCTCTCCTTATTTGGCAAAATCACGGCGTGATTGTCTATATTTATCGCACCTTTTGGAAGCTTTAAAAGGGCTTGGCGGATTATGCCCATGCTCTGTTTTATCTCTTCAAATCTAACCATAAGCCTATCGTAAATATCGCCGGTACTTCCTATCACCATATCAAAGTCAAATGAATCGTAATAATAATACGGATTATTTACCCTCATGTCATATGCTGCGCCGCTTGCTCTTAGATTTGGCCCGCAAAATCCTCGCTCCAAAGCCTCTTTTGCGCTTACTGAGCAGATATTTTGAGTTCTGTCGTGAAAAATCCTATTTTTTTCTACAAGTGTCAATGTATCGCTTACGCCTTTTTCTATCTCTTTTAAACACTCCAAAAGATCATTTTCAAACCCGTCATAAAGGTCATGCGCCATTCCGCCGACTCTTGCGTAACTATTTGTCAGCCGTGCACCTGTTAGTTTTGAAAGAAGCAAATTAACACTCTCTCTTGGGTTAAAAAGATACCAGTAGTTTGTAAGCGCGCCCATATCGACAAGATTTGCGCCAAGACATACAAGATGGTCGATTATCCTTGAAAGCTCCATTAAAATCACTCTAATAAAAATAGCCCTATCTGGAATTTTTAAATCAAGCATCTCTTCAATCGTTTTGACGAAAGCTACATTGTTTGTGATGGCAGAAAGATAATTTAGCCTATCGGTATATGGAATTATTTGATTATAAGTGTGATTTTCGCAGCTTTTTTCAAACCCTCTATGAAGATATCCTATCTCACTTACTGCCGATACAATGGTTTCGCCGTCAAGTGCGCAAAGCGTTCTAATCGTTCCATGGCTTGCCGGATGCGATGGACCGAGATTCAAAAACATAAATTTATCTACAATCTTTTGCGTATCGCCTCTCTCTTTTTCGCTAATCAAGCCGTTTTGAAAAAGCTTAGAACTCATCTCATTCATAAGGTCATCGCTCTTTGTGCAAAGCTGACCTTTTGTTATAGGATAATCCTTTCTTAGCGGATGACCGACAAACTCTTGATGATTTAAAACCCTCTTTAAATTTGGATGATTTTGGAAGTTTATGCCGTATTGGTCCCACGCCTCTCTCTCAAGCCAATCTGCGCATTTATAAATATCAACCACGCTTCTTATCCCCTCATTCGGGTCTGAAATGTATGATTTAACGGTGATTGTATTTACAAAGTTTTGATGTCTTAGGATATAGACAATGGCAAATCTTTTTTTTTGTTCTTTTTTGTACTCCAAATAATCAACCGCGGTAATATCAAGAAGCATGTGATAACTTCCCATATTATAAAGCTCTTTCAAAAAATCATAAAGAGCGTGCTCTGCTACAACCAGCTTAGAGTCATTTTGGCAACACTCATAATCGCTTATATCAAACTCGTATTTTTTTATAATCTCGCCAAGCAAAGGACTAGACATCAAGTTTGCCTTTAAATAAGCGGTCTTTTTTTATTACAACGGATTCGCTTTGTATTTTTTGCTGTATTTTTAAAATAGCATCTATCACCGCTTCAGGGCGAGGCGGACAGCCGCTGACATAAACATCGACGGGAATTATCTCGTCTATCCCTTGCATGGTTGTATAGTTGTCATAAAATCCGCCGCTGCTAGCGCACGCTCCCATACTTATCACCCATTTTGGCTCCGGCATCTGGTCGTATATGGTTTTTAAAACCGGTGCTTGCTTATAGGAAATGGTGCCTGCAACCAATAAAAGATCGGCTTGCCTAGGCGAGAATCTAATAACCTCAGCACCAAATCTTGAAATATCATGTCTGCTTGAAGCAAGGCTCATAAACTCTATAGCGCAACAAGCCGTACCAAACACCATAGGCCACAAACTAGACTCCCTAGCCCAATTTACCACACTGTCTATTCTTGTGGTTATTACGCTATTGCCAAAAATCGCCTCCGCGCCTAATTCCACTCTAACGCCTTTTTATTATAAACATACAAAAGTCCGGCAATAAGAAG
>JAUPLZ010000053.1 GCA_030836705.1 Campylobacterota bacterium | reverse complement strand
TGTTATCTTGCGCATAAATTATTGTTCCGGCTTCTTTGATATTCAGAACAGGTGCGGTTGCCACAGAAGCACCGCCTTCATCTTTATAGTCAACAATTTCCTCTATGCTGGATGTTACGGGAACAACGTTTAACATAATCTTGCCATCCTCCATAATCGTTGGCGTTACTCCCATTGTAACTCCATCCAAAACATCTCTGCGGTTATATGTAACCTCACTAGTGCTAGCAGATCCGCCTGTTCCCTGAGTAGTCTGAACCTCTTTTTCCCAGAAAGGCACCAATTTACCCGATGATATCATAGCAGACTGTCCGCTTAAAACATTTATGCTTGGATTTGAAAGCGTATCTACATCTCCGGATTCATCAAGCGCATTTATAACTGCAGAAAAATTTCTTGAAGTATAGGACATGGTTCCTGCCACGGCACCGGTTAGCCCAAGTGTTTGACTTAATTGCAATTGATCGCCAGACTGCAAAACACTGTTTGCGACATCGCTCCAATCAACACCCAGCGCATGAGAATCATTTAAAACTATTTCTAATATTTTTGCCTCTATAACGACCTGCTGATTAGACTGTTTTTTTATTTTGTCTATAACATCTTCTATTGCATCTATATTTTTCTTTCTATCATAAACATTTAGCGTGCCGCTAAACTTGTTTAGCGTATACTTTCCATCTGCGCTGATTAACGATGCTATGTTTTTATCAAGCTGCTCATAAAAATTATTTATCTCTTGCGGATTATCAAAGCTTAATTTAAACTCACCTTTTAATCCCTGTGAGCTGCCACCCGAAGAACCTCCTCCTCCGCTTGCAGAACTCAAAGTGTCTCCGCCAAGTTCAGTCTTAAACGATGAAGTTGTATGAACATAAGGAATTATAAAATTCTTTTGTTCAAACTGCTTTACATGGAGTATGTTTCCTTTTAGTTGATAGTAACACCCTGAAATATTCATAATAATATCTATAGCCTCTTTAAGTGACGCCTCATTAACTGCAATGGTTATAGAAGTATTGACATCTACATCTTTATCTATGATCAAATTTAAGCCAGATTGTTCAGATATTTGATACATGACTTGAGAAAATTTAGCTTCTTGTGCCGAAAAAGTAATCTTTTGTTCATCAAAAATTGAAACTTCCTCATATATAGAAGGAAGTATTATCGGCGGTACGCTTCTTTTTTTATGTAACTCATTAAACGCTTCAATCTCTTGATTTGCGCTTTTTGTCTTTAGCATATTCGGGTTTTTAACATCTGTAAAGTTGTGATTTGAACATCCGGTTACCAACAACAATAAAATTATTGAAACAATGTAAGCCATATTAATCCTTTTTTAGTTTTTAATTGAACACGGTTCTTTTCTATTTTTACAATTATATCGCCGTAAACCACATCGCCCTCTCTGACGATTAGATTGTCTATTATAGCGGTTTTATTATCAGCAAAAAGTGCTTGAACGGTATGTGAATGTTGCTTTGACTCAACTTGCCTTGATTCATCTTGCTTTGATTCATCTTGCTTGTTTAAAATAGGCTTGTAATCTTGTGATTCCTTATCAAATAGATTCTCCGCTGCCCACTTTGATTCATTTTTCCTTTGAGCTATTTTTTCCTCAATATTTTGGTATTTTTTAATCTCCGCCTCTATTTGTAGATATGCGCCTGTTTTTGCATCCAAATCCTTATTTGAATATCCTTCATATACAGGGAAAATATAACGCGCATTACTTATAATTTCAGCGCTAAAAAAATAGACCGATGCAGAAACAATCAGCGGAAAAGTTAAAAAAATCAACTGCTTGTTATTGAGGTACATCATCTTCTCCATTATATTGGGATAAGTTGTTTTCTTCATTATGAGGTTGCACGACTTGAACTTTGCCGACTATGCCATCAGCATCTATTTTAAGCTCTCTAAATTGCAAAAATCCCTCTTCGTACTCTATTTTTATAAAGTCCTTAAATTTATCTCTATCGCCTTTGCCAATACTATATGATAAATCAATACTTTTTGCAAAATTATCTTTGTAAATATATTTATCGACAAGAAGATTATATTTATCTCTATTATCATCAAAAAAGTAGATCATATTTTTATCGGTTATCAAAGAGTCATTTTGATCATCGCTAATTGCCGGAATGATATCACTATCAAGCCATGAATTTATTTGGGCAATTTTTTGAAGTTTTTGTATGTTTTTATTATTTTGCGCATTAATGGCTTTTACTTTAAGCTCTTCTTCCTCAAACCAACTCATCAATGCTATTGTTAAGACAAAAAGAAGAAGACTGAAAGTAATTATAATTATATTTTTCATCTTCTTCTCCTCTCTTCCGCTACAGCCGCCTCTTCTTGAGAGTTTTCAATTATTATTGTTGTATCAAACTCCATTTTTTTATAATCAGTTTTAACTAAATATTTTTTTGCAAACGTAATATTAACATCCTCAAATTTACTAAAAAAAAGTTTTTCAAATTCATAAAGCTCAAGAAGGCTATCAAACGGTCTCTTAAATGCTGCCGTTAACTTTAAACTCTCTTCTGAGTAATTCCACTGTAATTCTTGTGGTTTTTCCAGCTCAATAAGTGGTTTTAGCGATAAAATTATGTCTAAAGGATGATGCTCCAAATATTTTTCACTCATCTGGATATATCGTAAACTTTTGCTAAGTTTTTCATTTGAATAGGTGTCTGTTTTACGAGTCAAAGTATCCAATCTGTTTTTAACTATTTCATACTCTTGTAGTGAATCCGAATATAAATCAAATTTATCATATGCAAGATAAGAGCCTATAAAGGCCAACACTATTGATGCTGCCAACAGTATCTTTAAACTTAAAGCGTATTGCTTTAACCCTAAAATCGAGGTTGGTAAAAATTGAAATTTTTTTGGCACATACCAACTTCCAAGTGAAAATATATATTGATGCGCCTCTTCGCCCTCAAATCCTTTTATAAAAGTATTTGGGTATAAAACCGATATTCCTAGCTGAGACATCATATGAATATGCTCAACTATAATATCGTCGATTGCCAAAGAGCCACTCAGCGCAACAACCGAAAAATTGATATCTCGAAAACTTTGTTGTACATATGCTATTGTTTGAGTAATCTCTTCAACTAGATTTACCTCTCGCATTCGAGCATCACTAGCTACAATAGTATTTACGCGGCTAAAAATTAGTGCGTTTTTATGGACGGCTATCGTCGTTATTTTATTGGCTTGCGTATGTATTGAAAAGTAACTCTCTACTTTTATGCACTCATTGGATATGCCAAGCAGAGAAAATTTGTTTGTAGTAGCACTCTCAATCGCGCTTAGGTCATCAATTAGCTTAAGCGCATCTAAATAGCGCTCTTCATAAACTCCGTCAATTTGGTATGTTATTTTTTCATCATTTTTATTTTGTGGCAACGAGTGATAGTTAAATATAACCTGCTCATTTAAATTTGATTCTTGTAATTTTCTTAAAATTATACTTCTAATTAC
>JAUPLZ010000052.1 GCA_030836705.1 Campylobacterota bacterium | reverse complement strand
AGTTATAGTGAAAGTGAGCTAGAACAAAAACTCATAGATAAGCTAGAGCATTTTTTACTTGAACTTGGAAAAGGATTTACTTTCGTAGCCCGTCAAAAACGAATCACTATAGATGAGAAACATTTTGCAGTTGATTTGGTATTTTACAACCGTTTTTTGAAATGCTTTGTAGTGCTTGACCTTAAAATCGGCGAACTCAAACATCAAGATATAGGGCAGATGATGATGTATGTAAACTATTTTGATAGATTTGAAAAAACAGACGATGAAAACCCGACGGTGGGCATCATCCTTTGTAAAGACAAAAGCAAGGCTTTGGTAGAACTTACCTTGCCAAAGGACAATAACCAAATCTATGCAAGTAAACATTTGACGGTATTGCTAAATAAAGATGAGTTTAAAAAGTTATTAGAGGGGGAGTAAAGTGAGTAGAAAAATAAAAAGTGCGGATGAAAAGACAGATGACTAAAACTATAACACTCTCTCAAGGCAACGGCGGTGAGGAAAACAACGAGCTTATAAAAAAGATATTCTTTGAGCATTTTGGCAACCCCACTCTTTTAAAATGCGAGGATTCCGCTATCATCGGTTCTATGGCGGTTACTACCGATAGCTTTACGGTAAAGCCTATTTTTTTTAACGGCGGGGACATCGGCAAGCTGGCGGTTTGCGGAACATGCAACGACCTTGCCATGATGGGAGCTAGACCAAAATATCTAACCTGCTCTTTTATCATTGAAGAAGGATTTAGCGTCGAATCGCTTGAAAAAATAGTACTCTCAATGAAAAAAGAGCTTTGCATTAACGGCGCACAAATCATAACGGGCGATACAAAAGTAGTGCCAAAAAACGCTCTTGACGGGATTTTTATCAATACGACCGGAATCGGCGAAGTAGAGATGCAAAACATATCGTCAAACTCAATTTCAACCGATGATTTGATAATAGTTTCAGGCGACATAGGCAGGCACGGCGCTTGTATTTTCGCTCAAAGAGAAGGAATTGATATAAAAAGCGCACTTCAAAGCGATTGCGCCTCTTTGTGGCTTGTGGTAGAAGAGCTGATAAAAAATGACATAAAAATAACCGCTATGAGAGATGCGACAAGAGGCGGACTAAGTGCCGTGCTAAACGAATGGGCAAAACAATCAAATATCTGCATAGAGGTTGAAGAAAAAGCGGTGCCGATTAGCAAAGAGGTTCAAGGGATTTGCGAGCTTCTTGGATTTGAGGCGTACAATCTGGCAAACGAGGGAACATTTGCGCTTGCAGTAAAAAAAGAAGATGCTCAAAAAGCGCTAGAAATATTAAAAAAGTTTGAGATTTGCAAAAATGCGCAAATTATCGCAAAAGTAAGCAATGAATACAGCCAAAAAGTCGTACTTAACAATGAATGGGGAAGCAAAAGATTTTTGGATATGCCGACAGGCGAGCTTTTGCCGCGGATTTGCTAAATGAGAATCTTGCTTATTGTTAGCGCTTTTAACTCGCTCTCTCAAAGGATTTTTGTTGATTTAAAAGAGCTGGGGCATTCGCCGGCTGTGATTTATGCGGCAAGCGAAAACGAGATGCAAAAAAAAATTCAAGATTTCAATCCCGATGTTATCGTCTGTCCGTATCTTAAAAAAAAGCTTCCAAAAACCATCTGGGAAAACAAACCGACCTTTATAATTCATCCGGGGATCATGGGCGATAGAGGGGCTTATTCACTCGATTGGGCTATTTTGGAAAAAAAACAAATATGGGGCGTAACCATCATAAAAGCGAACGATATTTTAGACGGCGGAGATATTTTTGCAAGCGAAGAGTTTGCAATGAGAAGCGCGCCAAAAGCTTCTATTTATAGACATGAAGTGGCAACCGCCGCATCAAAAGCGCTAAAAAATGCGCTAAAAAATCTAGAAAACAAAGATTTTACGCCAAAAAAACTTGACTACGCCGACAAGGAGATAAAAGGAAGAGCGCATCCTTTTATGACTCAAAATGAGCGGAAAATAGAGTGGCAAAAAGAGACAACCGATGAAATCATAAAAAAAATCTATGCTTCCGATAGTTTTCCCGGTGTACTTGATGAGTTTTTTGGAGTCGAATGCTATCTTTTTGGAGCGCAAAAAGAGGAATTTTTAAGAGGCAATCCGAAAGAAATTTTAGCCAAAAGAGACGGTGCCGTTTGTGTCGGTACGATAGACGGCGCACTTTGGATAAGCCATATGAAAGAGAAGGAAAAAATGATAAAACTTCCTGCGGCTTTTGTTTTAAAAGAGAAGCTTTTGGGAGTAAGGGAAAACAGAATACCGCTGATACTAGAAGAAAAAAGAGAGACATTTAAAGAGATTTTTTTTGAAGAAAAAGATAGCGTCGGTTATCTTTATTTTGAATTTCACAATGGCGCCATGAGCGCACATCAGTGCGTAAGACTCAAATATGCCATAGAATCAGTGATAGAGAGAGATATTAAGGTTTTGGTTTTGATGGGCGGTGAGGATTTTTTTTGCAATGGTATACATCTGAATATCATGGAAGATTCCAAGAAAAAAGCAGAAGATGGCTGGTCCAATCTGCACTCTATGAATGAACTTGCAAGAACTATAATTTTTTCTACAAACATCATCACCGTTTCGGCTTTAAGAGGCGGTGCCGGAGCCGGCGGCGTTTCTTTGGCTGGCGCTTGTGATTTTGTAGTAGCCAAAGACGGAACGGTTCTTAATCCGCACTATATGAATCTTGGGCTTTTTGGAAGCGAGTATTGGACATATACATTGCCAAAAAAAATAGGAGCCGAAAAAGCAGACGAGCTTATGCAAAAGTGCATGCCAATCGGAGCGCAAGAAGCCAAGAGAATAAAGCTAGTCGATGAGGTTTTTGATGAAAATATAGACAAATTTACAAAAGAGCTTCAAGAGTTTTGCAGTGAATTGGCAAAAAGCGAAGACTACCATGATTTGTTATTAAAAAAGAGAGAGAAGCTAAAAAACGACGAACTTGAAAAATCGATAGATTCTTACAAAGAAGAGGAGCTAAAAAAATCGTACGATAGTTTTTATGATGAAAATTCTCTTTTTCACAAACTAAGATACGAATTTGTCCACAAACTCTGCCAGACCCAAACACCAAAAAGGTTTAAAGATGCATGAATATAGCATAGTCCAATCTCTTCTTGACATGTGTGAAGAGCACGCAAAAAGCAACAACGCAAAAGAGGTGAGCAGAGTAACGGTAAAAATAGGCGTCCTAAGCGGAGTCGAACCGCATCTTTTACAAGCGGCATTTGATACATTCAAAGAAAACACGATTTGCGAAAAAAGCGAATTTGTCATACAGATACAAAAAATTATAATTAATTGTAATAAATGCAACACTCAAAGCGAGATAGAAAAAAATGAATTTATCTGCCCAGCATGCAAAAGCACCGACATCAAAGTAATCGACGGTGAAGATTTGCAACTTTTGAACCTTGAACTCACAATTTAGACCCAAATTTTAATCAAAAAATGAGTTAATAAGCGCGGCTTTGTTATAATGAGAGAAAATTTATCTTAATTGAGGAAAATTCTTATGAAAAAAATTCTTGATATATTGTTTTCTATGAAATTTACCGCTATTTTGTTTTTGCTTATTGCATTTGCATCAGGTGCGGCGACTTTTATAGAAAATGATTTTGGCACGCAAGGTGCAAAAGCGCTTATTTATAATGCGCTGTGGTTTGAGATTCTCATAGCTCTTTCGGCTGTAAATCTCATAGGCAATATTTTTAAGTACAAAATGTACAAAAAAGAGAAGTTATCCCTTTTTGCTTTTCATATCTCAATAATTTTTATTATTGCAGGCGCTGCGCTTACTAGATATGCAGGCTATGAAGGCATGATGCACATAAGAAACGGCGATACGACAAACACAATAACTTCAAGCGATACTTTTGTTCAAGCCAAAGTTTATCAAGACGGCAAGGTTTATGAAGCTTCAAAACAGGTTGTACTTTCGGCGCTTACAAGCAATGATTTTGAGCTTGCAATATCGACTCCAAAAGGAGAAGTGGCGATAAAATATGCCGACTTTTTTCAAAATGCCGCTGAAATTGTAAAACCAACCGACGACGGATTGCCTTTTATCAGCCTTCTTGCTTCTATATCCGGCGGACAACCTGAAAAAATAGATATATTTTACGGCTCTCACGCAGATATAGCAGGGCTTGCTATATATTTTGGACCACAGCATATAGAGCATGATTTGGGTCTGGTGATAGATATAGAAAACGGCAAATTAACTACAAAAGCGCCGCATGAAATGAAGTGGCTTTCTATGCAAGATAAGAGCACCGGAGGCTTTGCAAAAGATTCGGCTTTTGCCATCGAAAAAGCTTATCTTTACGGCATAGGCAACATTACTTTAGCACTACAGGATTTTATACCAAAAGCTTCAAAAGAGATAATAGGCGTCAAGGAAAAAACAGGCATATCCGCCCTAGCCTCTTCTATCTCATTTAATAACGAAACCAAAAACCTTACCGTTTACGGCTCAAGCAGCATGCTAGGCGATGAAAAAACCGCTACTTTCGGAGATACAAAAGTTGAATTCTCTTATGGTGCAAAAAATATAGAACTGCCGTTTTCTATCAAGCTAGACAAATTTGTACTTGATAGATATCCAGGCTCTATGTCACCGTCATCTTATGAGAGTTTTGTAACCGTAATTGATGAAAAAAATGGAGTAAAAATGCCGTTTCATATCTACATGAACAATATTTTAGTTTACGGCGGATATAGATTTTATCAGTCGTCTTATGATCAAGACGAACAAGGAACAGTACTTTCTGTCTCAAATGACCCAGGTCTTATACCGACATATATCGGATACTTTCTTATGATTGTCGGGCTTATTTGGATAATGCTTGCAAAAGAAGGAAGATTTAGAAAAATAGCCGCTTCTATTAACAACGCAAGAACGGCAGCGGCTTTGACTACTCTCGCCCTGCTCTTTACGAGCGCTCCGCTTGCTGCATCTGATATCAACAAAGAACACGCAAATGGTTTTTCTAGCCTATTGGTTCAAGATGTTCAAGGCAGAATCAAACCAATAGACACTCTTTCTATGGAGATTGTAAACAAGCTTTATAGAGGCTATACGATTGACGGCAACAACGCAAACCAAGCGGTGTTGGGCATGATAGCTTTCCCGCAGGAGTGGCAGACAAAAAAGATGATAAAAGTCTCTCATCCTGAAATCAATAGACTTTTAGGAGTATCAGAAGGCGATAAATATGTCTCTTTTGCCGATTTTTTTGTAAACACACAACAAGGCATCGCATACAAACTATCTTCACAAGCCGAAACGGCAAACAGAAAAAAATCATTAGACAGAGATAAGTTTGATAAAGAGCTTATAAAAGCTGATGAAAAAGCAAACATCGCTTATATGGTTTTTAATGCCGATGTTTTTAAAATTTTCCCGCAAATGAACAGCAATGAAACCAGATGGTTTACTCCGGCTGAGGCTATACAGGGATTTGATGCTCAAAACTCGCAAATTGTAAGAAATCTTATAGTGAACTATGTGCAATCAGTCCAAAAAGCTTCCCAAAACGGAGATTGGCAGAGTGCAAACGCAGCTCTTGATGAAATCAAAAAATACCAATCAGAGTATGGCGCAAATGTCATTCCAAGCCAGTCAATAATCAATGCGGAAATACTATTTAATAAATTTAATATTTTTGAGAGATTGGCTCCTTTTTATTTAATCATTGGATTTGTACTCATGATAATGCTTTTTGCATCTATCCTAAGAA